>NZ_PYVV01000006.1:0-277735 GCF_003056325.1 Halomonas sp. BN3-1
CATGGCAACGGCGGTGTCCGTAGGCTGACGTTTTGGCGAATATCAGCTTACTCGGATTTACCGCCGTTTCTCTATCCTGCCTGTCCTCACGCGCCTTGCCCGTTTCACGCTAATCTGCGATGAACCCAAAAAAGGCCCCGGTGTGGGGCCTGTCAGTAGTTGATGGTGATACTGGGTATCTGCCCTTTCGCAATGAGCGTGATAGCCGTCTTGGCGCAGTCCTCCGGCATCCCACCGTCAATCATGGCCTCAAGGGCGGCGCGGTTGATGCGGGCGCGATGCTCCTTGTCGGCCTGGCGTCGGGCCAACTCATCTTGCTGGCGACGCTCCTCGGCCAGGCGCTCCTCCTCGCGGCGGCGGTGCTCGTCTTCGATGCGCTGACGCTCTGCTTCTGCTTCCCGGCGTTGGCGTTCGATTGCTGCCTGGTGCTCACGCTCACGCCGCTCTGCTGCCGCTTTGGCTTCGGCTTCTCGGCGAGCGGCCGCGTCACGCTCTGCCTGTGCGGCCGCCTCGGCTTCACGGCGCGCCCGTTCTTCTGCCTCTCGGGCAATACGTTCCTCGCGTTCCTTCTGCTCGCGCGCCTCAGCTTCGGCGCGCAGCCGGGCCAGCTCGGCCTGCTCAGCCTCATAGGCCTGGCGCTTGGCAAGACCCTCCCGCAGCAAAGACAGCACCCGGTCCTTGGTGCGGGCCGCTTCTGCCTCATACTCCTCCCAGTGCTCGCCAATGGCCATGGCCTCGGCTTCGGCGATGCAGTTGGCCAGCTCCTTGCTATCCAGATTGGGGATGTCAGAGGCCAGCAGGTCGAGTCGTTCGATGCCTGCCTGATGCTGTGCCTTGCGCGCCTCCTCGGCGGCCTCCCACTCGTTCAGCGGCCCACGCGCTTCGTCGCGCCATGCGTCCAGCTGGTCACGCCACCGCTTCCGTTCTGCGTCGATGGTCTTTGGCAATTGCTTGAGGTCGGCCACCAGCTCCTTGCCAATATTGTCGATTGCAGTCTTGCTGCGGGCTATCTTGTGCGCCATGGAGGCGTAGGCTTGTCGTCCCTTTGCGGTATCCAGGGTGGGCGGTTCGGCGAGAAAAGCGTCCAGCTCCTCGCGGATCGTTGCCAGGTATGGGTCCAAGCCCTTATCAGCCTTGAACACCTCAAGCGCCGTCTCTTTGGACGGCACGGTGACCAGCTCTGTTGATTCTTTCTCAGCTACTGCGGTCATGCTCTCCTCCTACGCTGCCTTGCTTCGCAGCAGTTGTTCGTATTCATCCACCATCGACTTGAAGGCCACCAGGTCCTCCTCGAGCTGGCCGATGTACTCGTCGTCACGCTCGAACTCCTTGAACCAGAGCTGCTTGCCGATCGGCTCCAGTGCCGGGCAATACAGGCCGATGTGCCACCACTTTCTCCCTGTGATCCACATGCCGCCTTGTACTTGATCCACGACCGTGCTGATGTCGTTGTCGATGTGGAATGCGCGCAGCTTGTCCGGCGCCACAAAGCACTTGTATTCGCTGCCACCGTCGGGGTCGATCAGGCCGTCAGCCGAGGCGCCGAAGAACCCGCAATCAGTGGTGACGAACCCTGCATGCTGAACAATCAGCCCGGTGGCCATCTCGTGTTCCATCCGTGCCATTGGCTCGAGTTCGTGCCCACGCTTCATCGCCCAGGTCTCGAACCCTTCGTCGAGCGGCTGCCCGCTGATGCGCTCGATTGCGAGGCGGAACGCATAGTCCCGCGCCTTCTCAGTAGGCTGGCCCTTCTTTGGGCCGCTCTTGAGCCTGGCGCGCGCAGCCTCGAACATGCTGGCGGTAATGCAACCAGCTCGCGCCAGGTGCCAATCTGCGCTGCCTTGATCGCACTCTATGATTCGCATTGGGCCTCTCCTTCGATGGTATTGGCCTCGGCCTGCTTGAGCGCTTCACCGCGCTTCTCGACCGCTGCCTTGAACTCGCTATAGGCCGCCATGTCTCTGGCCTTCTTGATGTCCGCCAGGCCGGCTTGCCATACCTCAGCCAATCGCTCAGTGCTCTCGGCCTTGGTAGCCTGCTCCACCCAACGCTGACCGAGCCCCTCGTCTCGCTGCGGGCCATCCGCCGCCAAGCCTTCGTTGCCCTCGGTATTGAGGTGGTGGATCGCTTGCTCGAGCTGCTCTGTCTTGGGCCAGTATTTGTAGGCCCGCTTCACGCACGTCTTCTTTGCCATCTCCCCCCAGTCGGTAACCCAGGGGCACGACTTCCCTTTGGACTGATAGGCCTTCCAAGCGCTCGAGCGATCACGAATGGCGTTTACCTCGTCCGCACTCATGGTCTCTGTGAGGTAGTCGCCGTCCGACGTTTTGACGACGACGTAGACGCCGACCACGTCGCCGCGATCCTTGGCGAACGGGTTGAAGCTGTGAAGCGGCGGGCGATCCATGCCCTGCAAGGCGAAGTTGTCGTTGGCCAGCACCAGTTCGGCCTGCGCCCACCGGATGGCGCCGGTGGCCATAGCCAGGTCCATCAGCCCGATGTAGCTGATGTCGAGACAAATCTTGCCGTCTCGCGGCACCAGATAGGCTTGCTTTTTCGCCGGGTTGAGGCTGATGCCGATGGCAGCGATATTGGTCACCGCATTCACCACCGACTGACGATTCCCCATGGCCACCTTGACCATGTAGTCGTTCGCCTGGATTGTCTGAACGGCGAAACCCGCCTCTCTCTCGAAGCTGAGGCCCGGCTCACTCAGCACCGCGGCGAACGAGTCTCGGGTGTCGTAGATGTCCTGCCGGATAGTGGCTACTGCGTTGCTCATTGCGCTACCCTCTCCTCGATACTGTTGGTATCCGCCCCAGTCCGACCGCCATCGGCTGGGGCTTCTCGTCAGTCAACCCCGTGATGGATTGCCCCTGTGGACTGGATCATCGACCGCATGGCGTCGTAGCCGTGGCGGTGGCTGAATTCCCGGTCGATCGGCTGGCTGCTGCAGCCGGCCAGCGCCAGGACGGTGATCAAGATCAGTGCTCGCATGCTTACCTCCTCATGCCGCCCAGGCGTTCCGCTCTCTGCGGTATTCCTCGAGCAGTCGGTCGTAGTCGTTGTCGGTGAGCTTGGCCTCGAGCCACGCCGCCGGATAACCGCGGCGGTCGAGGATGTCGAACTCGAATTCCTCCGGCTCATCGGGATCGGCGTCGCCAAACCCTGAGCCAGTGGTGCGCATCGGCGCCCCAGGGCTGTAGAACGTCACCCGGCACCGGCACGGAATGCCGGCAACGGTGGTCGTGAAGTTCATGCCGCCGCCCTCCTCCGGTAGTGCTGATCCAGGGCGATCTCGATCGCCGTGTTGACGTCGGGCCCGCCCCGGTACCCGTTGGTCAAAAACGCCTCGACAGCGGCCATGACCAACCGATCCATCGACAGCGGGTCGGCCAGCAGAATGGCCTTGATGTCGTCATCGATCGGGTGCGCACCAGGCTCTCGGCCAGCGTCTCGCAGCGCCTCGATGTCCCTCGAGTGTTTGCTCCATCCACTCGTGCACATACCTACCTCCTGCCGCACCAAGCGGCGCCGATGAATGCCAGGGCGTAGAGAAGGGCCGCCACCGCGACCCAGCAAGAATCCGGTGTCATGCCCTACCCCTCGTGCAGATCCACCCCAGCAGGCCAGCCAGGCCGCCCAGGGCAGTGAAGAATGCGAAAAACGAACCCATCACGGTGATAGCGATGGCCTCGTTCGATGCGTCAGGGGGCAGCATGCTGACCGCCCAGACGGCGAACTCGCGGATTGGGTTCATGTGCTGCCCTCCTTGAATGGGGCCCAAAAAAAGCCGCTCGGGTGAGCGGCAATGCAGGGAACAGATGGTGATGCGGGTGCATCGAGGTGGCGGCTGCCCTTTCAGGGACGGCTGGGCGCTCCCGGCCTTCTCAACCGCCACTTCGATGGCCCCGTACTCTGGCCCGGGGCGGGGCGCTGGGCCCAACTGACGCATGGGATCGCGTGGTGGTCACTTGGCAATCAGGCGGCAAAGACGCCGATGGATAACCTCTGATCGAGGTAGGTCACTCCAATGGAAGCCAGGATCAACGCATCGTCCAGACTCATCATGAACTGGACGCTCTGAGGGGTAGCGGCTCTTGATGATGGCTCGCGCTTCAGCCTCAACTGCCGAACGTCGCGTCAGATAGCGCCGACGTGCGGTTGGCGCGTAATAGATGATTGCTTCCTGCTTCTCTATTGCCATCTCTCGTATCCTCGCCCGTAGGCTCCGTTGTCACGCCCTGCGGCGCAGCTCGTTGTAGATGTCCTGCATGAACTCCCGGCCCTGCATTCCAGCCAGCGTCTCGACGCCCGCCTTCCTGTCTTCCTTGTGGGCATCCAGCGCTTCGAAGGTCTTGCACGCCATGTGCTCGACGACCCGCTGCGCCTCTTGCGCCACTTCCCGACCCATCCGGGCCATTTCCGCATCGGTCTCCGGCATGCCGTTCTCGCTGATCCAGCGCTCGGCGGCGAGCAGGTGGTGCGGGGTGATCATGTCCTCGGTGATATGCATCTCGTCTCTCCCGTTGTCATCCGTCAGCCCTCTCGGCGAGAAGGCTGGTGGATAACCCTTTAGGGTCGCGGCTCGCCCTCTGTTGGGGCCTCGCCTCGCCAGCTCCGACTTCGCTGGGTCTCCGGGTCGGCTACATCCGGTAGCTCGGGTGGTGGGCTGCTGCCCTGTCCACGCTTCCCAATTTAAGCATGCTGAAATGGATCGTCAAGCAGAATGCTTAAAGAAATTTCAGTTTACTGAAACATCAGGCGCAAAAAAGCCCGCTCAGGGCGGGCGATTTTTTAGTGCTGTTAAAGGTTTACGCGAAGACTTCCCACCAGAAGACCCGGCCAATGATTTTTGGCGCGTCGGGGTCGCTGATGCTGTACGTCTCTTCTGGATACTCGATCTGGTTGTCGCTCACCACGCGCATTCGGTTGAGCGGCGCGCGGTACAGTCGCTTCACTCGCAGCATACCCCCGTGATCCAGGGCGTATATCTGACCATCAACAATGTGCGTGGTGCCTTTGTCGATGCCGATGGGCGAGCCATCCATGATCACCGGTTCCATTGACGTGCCGGTAAGCGTGGCGCAGGCAGCATTATGGGGCTGGACACCGGCTCGAGCCAGGCGCGCCAGACTGAATTTCATGTACTGCCCATGGTTTTCAATGACCTGGGTGCGGCCGTCTCCGGCAGCCATCTCCACTTCCCTGAAGAACGGGATCTCGATCTCGTCGGGCGCCAAGGGCGCATCGTCCTCGACGATCTCGGTTTCATGGAACTCCAGCTCATCCTTGGGGCGCCCATGCATCAGCCCCTTCCCCTCGACGAGCCAGGTATAGGACACGCCCGTAGCGCGAGCGAGCTTCAGCAGCTTCTCGGCTTTTGGCGCCTTGGTTTCGCCGCTCAGCCACTGGGTGACGGCGGACGGGCTGACCTGGCATCGCTTGGCAATCGCGCTCTTGGATTGCCCGCTGTGCTCGATGGCCTGACGGATTCTGTCGCTGATGTTCATTTTAGCGAGCTTAAACCCATCGCCTTTCAGTATGCTTGCGGAAAGCACTTCAGCATGCTTAAATTGCTGCATACAGGAGGTCCCCATGACTACCGCAGACGCAATCAAGTATTTCGGCGGCAAGAAGATCGACCTGGCTCGAGCCATCGGAGTTTCCCCCTCAGCGATCACCCAGTGGGGTGAGGACGTTCCTACTCTCCGCCAGTACCAGATTGAGCGGTTGAGCAAGGGGAAGTTGAAGGCCCGGCCCAGTGCCGCTTAACCACACCCATAGATTAACCCCGCCCTGTCACCGCCGACAGGATCGAGAACAGAGCAGAGTTCAACACATGGATAAATTCACAGCATCGATTCAGGAAGTGGCCAAGGAATACGGGCTGGAGCGCCTCGCTGGGGATTTAGGCATGACCTACAACTGCCTGTCCGCACAGCTCAACCCAAACAACGGGCGCCCGCTGTCACTGAGCAAGTACTTCCAGCTGATCCGCTTTGCTCGCGATGCACGCCTGGTGCAGCCGCTTCTCGATCAGATGGGGATGGTGGCGATTCAGAAAGGCGCTCGCGACGACGACGCCACCCTGTTCGATCTGGTGATCAACCATCAGGTCGCGGCCGGGACAGTGGCGCAAACAGTGCGTGACGCGCTGGCAGACAACCGAATCAGTGCTCAGGAGCGCAAGGAGATCCGCAAGGCGGTGCGCGCTGAGATTGACGCTCTGACCTCGCTTGAGGCGGAGCTGGAGGAAATGGCCGAGCCGAGACTGGCCAAGGCCTAAACGCAACGAAGCCCCGCGGGTTTGGCGACCGATGGCGGGGCTTCATCACAACTCAAGGTGATAGGTGAATCATGACAGATACCGCTCAGATATTCCAGTTCCCAAGCGCGCCCGAGGCGCCCAGGGAAAAGCGAGGTGCGCAGTTGGAAGACGGATATGTCCGTACTGCCAACGCTATCGTCGAGGCGCTTTGCAAAGCCCCTCTGACGAGCAGAGAGGCCCGTGTCGTCCGTGCAGTAGAGCGAGCCACCTTCGGGTGGGATCGCTCCTCAGCACGCCTCTCGCAAAGCGTCCTGGCCAAGATGACAGGCCTGACGACCAAGCGTTGCAGCGAAACCGTGAACGGGCTGTTGGCCAAGAAAGTTCTTCGTCGCGATGGCGGCTCGCAGGCACCGATCGGTATCAATACCCGCATCAGCGAGTGGGATTTCTCAGCTCAAAAGTCCCGGGTGTCCCCAAAACGGAAGCCTGATCCAACTTGGGGACTCCGACCCCAAAATGGGGACGAAAAACGTCCCCAAGATGGGGACACAAATACAGACACTACAGACACTCTAGAACCTAAAGGTTCTAGAAAGTCCTCGAAGAAATCCTCGCCGAAGAAATGGGGTGACCCCGTTGACCACGAGCTGGCCGAGCAAATGTTCGCCGCCATCAGTGCCGACCTGACCAACCCCAAGCGTCCGAACATGAGCTCCTGGGCAAACGAGTTTCGCCTGATGCGAACCCGTGACGAGCGCACCGTCGAACAAATCCGCTTCCTGATCACCTGGACTGCCCAACACCAGTTCTGGTCAGGCGTCATCCTCAGCCCCACCAAGCTGCGCGCCAAGTGGGACCAGCTCGAAATCCAGGTCAAGAAGCTCAAGGAGTCTCGTCATGAAAATCGCATCTCAGCTGGCAACCGTCGCGCAGAGCAGGATCGTGTCGCAGCGAGCCTCGCAGACCCCTACGACACCTCCTGGGCGGAAGGCCTGTTCGACGAAGGAGGAGCGCAAGGAGGAGATTCAGGCGCTGGTGAACCGGGCGTTTACTCGGCTGGAGGCGATTTTTCCGAGGACTTGGCGGATGTCGTTCTCGACGAACGAGATGCTTCAACTGGCCAAGCGGGAGCTCGGATTTTCGATGGCGAGGTGGTCATCACTGCCGACGATGGAATCGCTCGACATGGCCATTGAAGAAATCAAGCTCGAGGGCGGGAACTGGCCGCCATCCATCGCTGAGCTCTGCCGAATCTTCAAACCGAGCCTGAAAGACTTCGGGCTGCCGGAACCCGAGATCGCCTTCCGCGAGGCTTGCACCTACGCAGGCCGGATTATGGAGCACCACTGGAGTCACCAGGCCGTCATGGACGCCACCACTGCCACCGGCTCCTGGGATCTTCGCCACTGCTCCAGCGAAGGCGAGCGATACCGGCTGCGCAAGGTGTTCTTTGCCGAGTACGAGGCGCTGTGCAATCGACTCCTCGAGGGCGGCGCGCTGGATGACCGGGTAGCCCTTCTCGAAAGCGATGAGATGAAAAGCGATATCCGCAAGGCCCAAGAGGCCAGTGAGCGAAAGGCTCAGCAGGAGGCGGAGGATTTCTGGCGAACCCGTGGCGAAGAGCCGCCGAAGAGCACCGAAGAAACCATCGCTCGAATCAAAGGGATTCTCGCCGAAGGGGGTGATGCATGAGCGGGCGCATCTGGACCGAGGCCGAGTTGACCACCCTTCGCCAGCGCCTGGCCGAAGGCGTTACCCACCGAGCCATCGCCGAGGAGCTTGGCCGGACCAAGAGCTCTGTCAACCACAAGGCGTGGGACTTGGGCCTGACTCGCCAGGCCGGCCCCCGCCAACCCTGGACACGCCAGGAGCTGGACAGGCTCGAGCAGATCATTGCCAGCGGTGCCACCTACCAACAGGCAGCCGACAAGCTGGGGCGCTCCCGCATTTCGGTGCGGGGCAAGGCCGCAGACATGGGGCTGTGCAACCCGGAGCGGGTCGGGGCCTTTCGCCGGAAAGACGTAGCCCTGGTGGCCGAGATCCACGACATCCTGGGCGACTGCATCGACTTCAAGGGCATGAACTGCTCCGAGTGCACTGCCTACCTCAATGCCATCGGCTACGAGGTCAGCAATTCGTGGGTCCACAAGCAGATCGGCGTGCTGGGCCCTAACTACCGCCGTTGGGCCAGGGAGAACGCCAAGCGTCGCCGCTCCCTGATCATGAGCATGCGCAGGAGGGCCGCCGCATGAACGCCGCCATCAAGTGCAACTACCGATCAACCATGACTGACTGCCCAGCGCACGCCGTGCACATGGCTGTGAACCGTGCCGAGATCAGCGGGAGGCGATACGGCGTTTTCTCATGCGGAGAGGGCAAGTTTCGTGTCCGCCGCGTCAAAGGCCGCCCTCAAAGCGCCCTGGAGATCATCACGCCCTCCTGGAGCTACGACAAAGCGTACCGCGAGGAGGTGGTATGAGCAGCAAAGAGCTGACCTACCAGATCGCCACCCTGCGGGACCTGGGCGGCGTCATCCAGATGGCGGCCCGAATGGCTGGCCGGGGCCTGGAAGCAGGCCCTGTCGAACTGGTGCTTCGCCGGCCCAAAAACCAGCGGAGCCTCGACCAGAACCGCCGTCTGTGGGCCGTGCTGTCCGACGTCAGCCGACAGGTTGAGTGGTATGGCCGGCACCTCTCCAAGGAGGCCTGGAAGGACATTTTTTCAGCCGCCCTTGAGCGGCAGGACGTGGTGCCGGGCCTCGAGGGTGGCTTCGTCATGATCGGCGGCCGCACCTCGAAGATGACCAAGCAACGTTTCGCCGACCTGCTGACCCTGATCGACGCCTTCGGGACCGATCACGGCGTCCAGTGGAGCGATCCCGCCCTGCGTGTGTTCGACGAATACCGGGAGGCCGCCGCATGAACCCGACATTCGCCCTATTCGCCGTAGCCATCGCGTCCTGCCTCGGCGCCTGTGCCGCCCTGGCTTGGGCGCAGCGCGAGGAGAAGCGCCGGGCCCGCGAGGAGATGCGCAGCTTTCTCGAGCAGATCGACAGGAGGGATTCATGAAGCGCTCAGCCCTCCAGCGGAAGACACCGCTTCGCAACCGGGCGCCGATGGCCCGCAAGCCTATGCAGAAGCGCCGCAAGACAGCACAGAAGCCGTCGAGCGACACCCGGTGGCGTAGTGAGCGTTACCTGGCGTTCGTCCGGTCCCTGCCCTGCTGCGTCTGCGATGGCCGCGCCACTGACGCCCATCACTGTATCGGCCTTCACTGGGGCCTGTCTGGCATGGGCACCACGGCCCCGGACAGCTTCGCCATGCCCGCCTGCCGGGAGTGCCATCAGGCGATCCATGCCAGCCCCGAGATGCAGGCCCGACAGCCCGGGTGGCTGACCGACACCATCAACCGCGGCCTCGACCACTTCACTGACGAGCCCATCGTCGGCGCCCTGGCCGACGCCCTCGAGTTCATCGCCGCCAAGGAGGATGCCCATGGCTGACCACATCGACAACGCCCTGCTCCGTCATGAGGAATCGGTCTCCGATCGCGTGCGCATCTTCGTGCCGTACCTCGCCAGCAGCACCAATGTGGCTCTGCGCCAGAACAGGTTCGCCCGCAGCCGGGAAGTCAAAGACGCAGCCTGGGCGGCCAAAGCAGCTTGCGCGGGCATGGAGCCGATCAACGGCATGGTCGACCTCGTGTTCCGGCCTCGGCTTGGAAAGGGTCAGCGCACGAGGGACACGTCCAACTATTCCGCCAACGTGAAGCACGTTGAGGACGCCCTGGTGGCCGCTGGCGTTCTGCCCGATGACCGAGGCGAGTACGTCCGCCGCATCACCATGGAGCCGCCAGAGGTCGACCGTAAGAGCGAGACCGGCACCTGGGTAGAGATCATCCCAGTGGAGGCGGTATGAGCGACAAGCAGAGCGAGCGCCCGCCAGATCGGCGCTACCACAACAACGACCCGAGGCGCCGGTCGTGAAGTGGTCACGGAAAAGCGCCTACTCAATCCAGAGCGGCGAATTCGTGATCTGCAAGACGACTCACGGCGGCGTCGACCGCTACACCCTCTGGCGAGGGTTTCAAAGCATCAGCGAACACAGCACGGCGAACGAAGCCAAAGCACGAGCAAAACGGGAGAGCGCGGCATGACATACGACGACTGGAACAAAGTGGGCAATCCGTGGCGCGTCGTCGAGGCGGCCAGCGAAAGTGAAGCGGCGTGCGAATCAGCTCTCGCAAGGGTGATCGACACTATGCTTGAGCTCAAGCTGGACTGCAGGCACAAGAACCCGGGGTTCCAGCCCTTCTCGGTCACCGCTCTGGCTGGCGAGGTGCCGGGCGGTGGCGGCCGTAGCGATCAGGCGATGCTGGCTGCCCAGCGCTACCACCCGGACAGCGAATGGCACCGCGCCTGCGCCTTCATGCTTGACCGCCTTCCCCGACGACAGGCGGCCGCCATGATGCTCCAAGCAGCACGCATCCGGCCCGAGAAGGCCGGGGAGTCAGAGTGGAAGGTGACGGCAAGCCAAATGGTGCAACGCCAGGCCCTGTTGCTGAGGAGCCTGGGTATGGCAGAGGGAGTAAGGCCGTATGAGAGCGTCGAGGCGCTTCAGAAGTGCGCCCGACGGGCTCGCACCACGCTTAGGAACTGGATCGCTCAGCAAGAAGTACGATCAGCTGCTTGACAAGTGGCCGGTTGGTGTTACTCTAATTGGTAGGCTGGCATAGGTACGCCTAAACAGCCCAAGACTTTCAGAGCCTCGCCCTCACCGGCGGGGCTTTTTCGTTCCTGCGCCCTGGCCTCCCGCCGGGGCGTAGTTCGTTATGCCGCCCTGCGAGCCCTGTCCCTCGCCATCGAGTGGGCGGCACCCTTTCCCGTGGAGTTGATCAATGAGCACAGCTGACTTGCACCACGGCGTAAAGCCGCTTCCCTTGTCGAAAATGGCTGACGCCAATGGGAAACGGCTGATTATCGACGGCAGAGTAATACCCGGTCTTATACGCCTTTCTCAGGACGGGGGTAAAACTCGCCTTTCGTATCCGTGATCAAAGTGTTGATGAGGGTACTGTACTGCTCTCGAGCGGCTTCAGTATCGGGAAGGTTCCCAAAGGGCCAGAGCTCCTTGTACCGATATCCCAGGCCAGTCAGCATTTCCTGTTGTATGCCATCTGAATGGCGCAAAGTCTGCGATACCGCAGTAAGTGAAAGCAGCGTCGCCATTTGCGCGGCGGCATTCACGTTCCGCTGTTCCACCAGAGCTTGCTCAAGCTGATCGACTTTCTCTTGCAGAGCCGTCAGTCGCCTTGCGTCGTCTGTCATTGTTGCCTCCATGGCTTGTGGTGAGCTTGGAGCATATCAACGGCGTTGAGCGCGATCTACGGCACCCTTTCCCGTGATGACGCCGCCACCTGGTGTCTTTGCCCGTTACTGCGGGCTCTTTATTCCCCGAGGTGTCGCCATGCAGACCAGTCAGCGTGGACTGAACCTGGTCGCCGAGTTCGAGGGCCTCGAGCTTGAGGCGTACCCCGACCCCGGTACCGGCGGCCATCCCTGGACCATCGGCCTGGGCACGACCCGGTACCCCGATGGCTCCCGCGTACAGCCCGGAGACACGATCACCGAGGATGAGGCGTTCGCCCTACTCCGCCATGACGTTGCCCGGTTCGAGGAGAACGTCGAGCGCCTGGTTACCGTGCCGCTCAACCAGAACCAGTTCGACGCTCTGGTCTCGTTCACCTACAACGTCGGCTCCGGTGCCCTGGAGCGTTCTACCCTGCTGCGCAAGCTGAATACCTGCGACTACCGTGGCGCCGCTGACGAGCTTCCCCGCTGGAACAAAGCCGGCGGCCGCGTACTGGCTGGCCTGACCCGACGCCGAGCGGCAGAGCGCGATCTATTCCTGACGCCTGAGAGCGTCCAGTTTCACTGGCTTGACGAGACCGTCAGAGTCTCGCGGCCCTGATCTACCCCTTTACGAATACGCAGACCGCGAAAGCGGAAAACACACCAGCCCGAGAGCTCCTATGGCTGAACAAGACGATCCTCTCGAAAGGCTGGAGCGCCGCGTCTGCACTGACCCCCAGTTTTCAGAACAAGACGTCGCCCTGATCCACGAGGTGCTGCGAGCCTATCGCGGCTGGAAATCCCTCGGTTGGGCCGCCAAGTGGGTGACGATGATCCTGGCCAGTCTTGCGGGCGCTCTGATGGCATGGAAGACCGTAGCCGAGGAGATACGCAAATGGCTTGCCGGATAGCACGCTGGGCCCTGAGCTGGCCCGCCTTTTTCCTGGCCCTGGGCTGGCTTGGGCTGTTCTCGCAGACAGACACCGCTGCACGACTCCATGGGTCAGTGCTCCCGGTGGTCACAGAGATGCAGATCGAGAGCCTGACCGAGACGGAATACCTGGGCCGCCCTGCCACGATCGTGAGCGGTTCGGCAGTCAAGAATCGGGAGTGCAGCTTCCGAGGCGTCGAATGGGCGCTCGAGGGTCAGTCCGGCATGGACGTGAAGGTCGACGCCTTCTTCAAGGATGCTCCGATGATCCGTGGCGAAGGCGTGCAGCACTGGCAGGCGCTGATCGTCGGCGTTCCCCCTGATCAGCTACCCGACACCCGGGGCGTCGTCCGGCATGAATGCGGACGCTTCCCCGCCATCACGTCGCTCTACAGCGGCGAGTGAGGCCAAGCATGGACTGGAGATCCGCCGTTGAAGAAGTCGCCAAGTACGCGCCTGCCGTGGCCACTGCACTTGGCGGTCCTGCTGTGGGCGGCGCCGCAGCTGGTGCATCTCTCATGGTTACTTCTGCGCTGGGCATCGAGAACGATCCTGCTGCACTGGTGGCAGCGACTCAGGATCCTGCCAAGCGTGCTGAGCTGGTCCGCCTCAACAACGAGCATCGCCAGGCGCTGGAGGCTATGCGCCTTGAGGCTGAGAAGGCCGCTGCCGCCGAGCAGACGGCTCGACTGACCGAGACACAGCGCACTATGCGTGCCGAGCTGGAGCATGAGGGCTGGTTCAAGAGCGGATGGCGCCCTGCCCTTGGCTGGGTGTTCGCCTTCTCCCTGGGCGCCCTGTCTGCCGTGATGGTCTACACCATCGCGATCGACCCCACGGTCGTGGGTGATCCCGAGTTCACTGGCATGCTGATCTGGCTATTCGTGACCATGGGCGCCGCCCTGGGAATCAACGTCCGCCAGCGCACGGTAGACAAGGCGCTCGAGCGTGGTCAGCAGCCCCGCACGTTCATGGACGCGATCAGAACAAAGTGAGCCCGACGGGTATTCAGTCAGCCTCGCTGTCGCGGTTGAGTTTTTCGGCTTCTCGTTCAGCTGATTCGCAGTCGTGGTAGGAAGCAATTACGTCGTCGTTCAGGTGCGTATCGACCACCTGCCAGTAATCGACCTTGGTGCTGTCGGGGTCGGTGAGCACTGAGCGAACCTGAAATCTGGCGGGCATTCTGGAGCGACCTCGCAATGGAAGGGGCTGCCCGAGGATTCTATTTGGCAGCCCGTGAGGCGAAAGACAGGGCTGCAGCTTCGGCACGGGCTTCTTCCTCGAGGGAATGCCGCGAAACAACCTCTCTGGATTCTTCATTGTAGTGCTGAGAAAGCTTAACTACCGCCCACCGCACCCGCCGGCTCTTAGCGGTTAGGTAGCTCTCGACCAAATACTTGTCCACCTCCAGGTCTCCTACAGATCGACTAAGGCGGTGGCAGAGTATGCTGAGAACGAACCTATGGCAACAGCCTACTCACCGGCATAGCAACGGTTTCGATGCGAGCCAATGACCAAAGCCGATGTAAGACGCTTGAGCTTAGTGGTTGCTCCGTACGCATCCAGGCCCTAGCTCAGCGCGCTAAACACCCTGCAGCACCCGGAGGTGGTCCCCCACCTACCAAGGCCCGGCGTCGATAGACGATTCACCCGGTGACCGCCCTTCGGAGAAAGTTCCCAAGGGCCCTATTCAGTCTGTCGTGTTGAGCAATCCACTACACCGACAGCGGATGGCGGATAAATCCCCGGCGATATATTCGCCTTGCGTCAAGTAAACAGAACCACCCAAGCCCTGGCATCCGCTGGGGCTTTTTTGTACCTGCGCCACGCACGGCGCGACAACCCAAGAGCCTTTCAGAAAGAGCCCAGGTGAAGCGTCGGTAAAAGCTGGCGAGCTTCTCTTGGGGCTGGCGTTTCTGTGCGACTGGGCTCTTTGCTAAAAGGAAAACGCACCATGCACACGATCACGTTCAATGGCTACACGCTCAACCTGATCCAGTGGATGTCGCAGCCTTCGGTGACCGCCACAGAACTTGGGAAGGCGCTTGGTTACAAGGACGGGAAGTCGGTCCAGCGGCTGTACCGCCGCAACGCTGACGAGTTCACGACGTCCATGACAGGGGTGGTCACATTGACCACCCCTTCGGGAACGCAGTCGGTTCGCGTCTTTTCCCTTCGTGGCGCCCATCTGATCGCACTGTTCGCTAAGACCAATCTGGCCAAGGCATTCCGCCGACGCGTACTGGATGTACTCGACGCAGAGGCAGCCAAGCGCAGCAAGCTTCAAGAGCTTCATGACGCGGCCTGTATTGAGTACGAAACCGGCAGGCGGATGGCGAGCATGTGTGGCCGCGGCCTTGCCGGATGGAAGCACGAGAAGCAGCCCCTCGAGAGCCGGATCAGCATGCTCGAGGATCAGATGCAACTGCGCCTGCTTGCATGACCGTATTGCTCACGGTGGCTGGCAAGTCCGTCCGCCGTGAGTTCAGCACCGCTTATTCAATGAGGCAACCATGGCACGACCAACCAAGTACAAGGCTGCGTTCGCCGAGCAGGCCCGCAAGCTGTGCTTGCTGGGCGCCACGGATGCCGAGATGGCCGATTTCTTCGAGGTTACCGAATCCACGATCAACAAGTGGAAGAAGGATCACGCGGCGTTTTCGGAGTCCATAAAAAACGGCAAGGTCATGGCCGATGCCGAAGTGGCTTCCCGGCTGTATGAGCGCGCCCTCGGGTATAGCCACCCCGAAGAGAAGGTGTTCAACAACCAAGGCGAGATCGTCACTCACCAGACGACCAAGCATTACCCGCCTGACACTACCGCCGCCGCCATATGGCTGAACAATCGCAAGCCAGACAGGTGGCGCAACAAACCGGAACCAGACGGACAGGACGACGCGCCCCAACCGGTCAACGTCGTCTTCAAGGTGCAGGATGCCAGCGACCCCGATCGAAACCGAGGCGACGCTTAATCGCCCGCAAGGTCAGTTCCTGGCGATGCAGCAGAAGTTCCGGGCCTACGTGGCCGGCTTTGGCTCTGGCAAGACGTGGGTCGGCTGTAGCGGAATCGGCGCCCACGCTTGGCAACACCCGCGCATCAATATGGGGTACTTCGCCCCGACCTATCCTCAGATCCGGGACATCTTCTACCCGACCATCGAGGAGGTCGCGCACTCACTCGCCTTGCGCGCTGAGGTGCGAGAGGCAAACCGCGAGGTCCACCTGTATAGCGGTCGGCAGTACCGCTCCACTGTGATATGCCGCTCGATGGACAAGCCTGGCAGCATCGTCGGTTTCAAGATCGGGCACGCCCTGGTCGACGAGCTCGACCTGATGGCTACTGCCAAGGCCGAAATGGCCTGGCGTAAGATCATGGCGCGGATGCGCTACAAGGTCGACGGGCTCAAGAACGGCATCGACGTGACGACGACGCCCGAGGGGTTCAAGTTCGTCCACCAGCAGTTCGTCAAAGCGTTGCGTGATAAGCCGTCTATGGCCCAGCGCTACGGTCTGGTTCAGGCATCGACCTATGACAACGAGGCGAACCTGCCAGATGACTACATCGATGCTCTGCTGGAGGCCTATCCGCCGCAGCTGATCGATGCCTACCTGCGCGGCCTATTCGTCAACCTGACCACTGGCACGGTCTACCGGCAGTTCGATAGGGCGCTGAATGCTTGCATGGACACCGTGCAGCAGGGCGAACCTCTGTTTATCGGCATGGACTTCAACGTCGGCAAGATGGCGGCAGTGACCCATGTGAAGCGTGACGGCGATCCTCGCGCGGTGGACGAAATCATGGGGGGGCACGACACCCCCGACATGATCCGCCGCATCAAAGAGCGCTATTGGCGCTATGACGGCGACGATTACATCAAGACCTGCGAAATCCACGTATACCCCGACGCCTCGGGCGACTCGCGCCGGTCAGTGAATGCGTCGACAACGGACATTGCTCAATTGCGTGACGCCGGCTTTCGGGTGGTGGTGAACGCCAGTAACCCACCTGTCAAGGACCGCGTCAACTCGATGAATGCGGCGTTTTGCAACGCCAAGGGCGAGCGCCGCTACAAGGTAAACCCCTATGCATGCCCAGCTTATACCGACGCGTTAGAGCAGCAGGCATGGAACAAACAAGGCGAACCTGACAAAGAGAACGACAAGGATCACCCCAACGACGCTGCCGGGTACTTCATTGTGAAGGATTACTTGGTCAACAAGCCGAAGGTCGGCATGAAACGCATTCGAGGACTCGCCTGATATGCCTGTCACCACGACACACCCCCAATACGACGACAAGCTCACCGATTGGGAGCTGATGCGCGACAGCATCGAAGGGGAAGGCGCTATCAAGGATGCTGGCATCGGCTACCTGCCGAAGACCAGCGGTCAGCTGGCCCTCGAGCACCAGGCGAAAACCGACGAAAGCGCGATGCTGTCGCTCGACGAGGCCCGGGAGATCTACCAGTCCTACAAGCGGCGCGCCCAATACCCGCTGTGGGTGAAGGACTCACTGCGTACGATGATGGGGCTTGTGTCTCGCCAGGAACCCGAGATTAACCTACCGACCTCCCTGGCCTCCCTTCAGGACGAGGCCACGGCCGATGGCTTCCCGCTCAAGACGCTGTTTCTTCGCTCAGTGCTGGGTCTGCTGGCCTATGGCCGACAACCTCTACTCGCTGACTGGGATGGCGACGGCCGACCCTATGTGGCCCTCTACGGCGCGCTCGACGCCATCAACTGGCGCGAAGCTGATGTCGATGGGCGTCGCGACCTGGTGCTGAGCGTGCTGCGCGAGGCCGTACACCAGGGTGACGAGTTCAGTCACGACAGTGAGGCCCGCTACCGAGTGCTCGACCTCAACGAGGGTCGATACCGGGTGCGTCTGCTGGATGAGCATGGTGAAGCAGTCGGCGAGGAAGACATGCCGGGCACTAACCAGGCGCCGCTCGACTTCGTCCCCCTGGTCTTCTTGGGCAGCACCGACAACAACGCCGACACCGACGAGATTCCGCTGCTGACCATGGCGAAGGCGGCGCTCAAGAGCTACCAACTCTCGGCAGACTACTACACCAGTCTCCATTACACCTCGCATCCCCAGCCGTGGATCGCCGCGGACCTGGGCGAGGACGAGCAATTCAGTGTCAGCGGTCCCATGGCCGCCTGGAATGTGGGCAAGGACGGCAAGGTCGGGTATCTCGAGTTTCAGGGCGCGGGCATCGAGGCCAACCGCACGGCGATGCAGGACCAGCGCAACACTGCGCTCGAGGCCGGAGCTCGGGTGATCGACGCCGGAGCCGACGAATCTGGCGAGGCCCGCAAGGCCCGCCAGAGCGATCAGCACACCAGCCTGTACAGCGTCGTGGTTACCGCGGCCGAGGGCATTGAGCAGCTGCTTCGCTACTTCGGCCGCTGGCTGAACCTGCCGCAGGCCGACATCGATGCCATCGCGTTCAAGGTCGAGCCCGAATTCACCAAGGCCGAGATCGATGCCGCAATGATGGGCATCGTTCGCGATCTGCGCCTGGCCGACGAGGTGCCGCAGGCGGTGCTGTTCGAGTCGTTGCGCAAGGCCGGGGTCACCAATCTCGCCGACCAGGACCTGTTGGCCCTGCTCGATGGTCAGGTAACCGACGATGAGTGATCGTGAGGACGCACAGCGCCGGATCGTCACCGCTCTGGCGCAGCATGTCTCATACCTGCACCGCACCGGCACAGCGCACGTCAATAAGGCGCTGGCGATCATCGACGAAATGAGCGCCGAGCTTCCCCGGGAGATCGGCGAGCGCCTCGACAACCTGACGCCTGCCGAGCTCCAGGCGTTCGCCCGGGGCCGCTACCACACGACTCGGCTCAAGGGGTTGCGCGACGCAATCGACCGCTGGGTCTCGACGCTTGGCGAGCGCATCAAGACCATGAGTCTCAAGGAGCTGGCGGCCCTAGCCGATCAGGAGGCGGGATACGTCCGCGACCTCATCGCCCAGGCGGTAGAGGGCGAGATCCCGCCGGCTCCTGCTGTGGCATCGGCCGCTCTCTCCCGACCGGTGATGGGGGAGTTCGTCGAGGGCATGCTGGCCGACATCGGGCCGGCCACCCGCAACCGGGTCTACAGCACCATCCGCCAAGGCGTCAGCGAGGGCCAGAGCAACAGCCAGATCATCCGCGCCCTGCGCGGGACGCCGGCGCTCAAATACCGCGATGGCGTGCTGCAGACGACGCGCAACAATGTAGACAACGTAGTGCGCACGGCTCGTCAGCACATGAGCAACGAGGCCTACCGGGAGACCTACAACGCCCTGGGCGTCACCCATGTGGTCTGGGTGGCCCAGCTCGAGGGGCGAACCTGTCGCCGCTGCGCACCGCTCGACGGCCGCCGCTGGAAGATCGACGAGCCACACCCCGAGCCGCCGCTGCATCACCGGTGCCGCTGCTGCCTGGCGCCCTCGCTCGACGGCGACATCATGGGCCAACGTCCCTACGTGCGCGCTCTCAAGGTCAAAGGGCGCGACGACCAGGCCAAGTTCCGCAGCATCGGCAACATGACCAAGAGGCAGCGCGAGGCGGCCGGTCTCGAGGTCGGGCAGGTCAGCGCTGGCACTACCTACTCCGACTGGTTCTCGCGCCAGAGTGCGCGGTATCAGCGCGAGTGGCTGGGCGAACGTCGCTACCGGCTCTACAAGGAGGGCGGCTACAGCCTGGACCGTTTCACCGACCCGCGGCAGCGCGAGTACACGCTGGACGAGCTGCGCGACCGCGACCGCGAGACATTCGCCGAGGTGTTCGGTGAGGCGGCTTGAGGTAGGCTGAGGGCATGACCCCCGCCGACCCCGACTTCATCACCTGGTGGCGATTGTGGCGCTTGCTGCAATCCGGCAGCGGCACGCTCGCTGACCAGCTCCAGGCTCGCCTCTGCTGGAACCTCGCCTTCGAGGTGCGACGCCGTCTCGGCGACCTCGAAGACTGACCAGCGATTCACCCCAAGCCTCGCCATCGTGCGGGGCTTTTTCGTAGCCGCAGCAGCAAGAGGAAGACGACATGTTCACCATTAAGATCGCACCGGAGAGCGACTCCGTGACGCTGGAGGCAGCGCAGCGGGACGTCACCCTGGTCCAGTGTGGCGAAACCGACTACGAGGCCCTCACCAAAGACCTTGATCAGTCGGGCCTGCCGCGCGTCATCCTGTGCTTTGTTGAGCCGGATGGCACCCTCTGCCGCCGGTTCATCCACGCCAAGGATCGCGCATGGATCATGAACGCCAACGGCAAGACCGTCGCCTCGGTCTGATCACCACTAATCACCTTCAGGCCCAGCCATAGCGCTGGGCTTTTTGTGCCCGCGAGGCGGGCTTGTACCACCGCTCAAGGAGCACAACACCATGCCACTGGAAATCGACTTCTCTGAACTCGGCATCGAGCTTGAAGAAGACAAGGCCAAGGCTCTCAAGGAGGCGCTGGACGCCAAACATGAGGAAGCGCTCAACAGCGAGGTCAGCGGCCTCAAGTCAAAGCGCGACCAACTGCTCGAATCACAGAAAACGCTCAAGTCTCAGCTCAAGCAATTCGAGGGGCTGGACCCCGAGCGGGCCCGCAGGCTCGAGCAGCAGCTGGCCGAGAACGAGGAGGCCCAGCTGATCGCCGACGGCAAGCTCGACGAGGTGCTGAACAAGCGCACAGAGCGGATGCGGGAAGGCTATGACCGCCAGCTGAGCGAGGCTCAGCAGACCGCAGAGAGCGCCAAGGCGTTCGCCGACAAGTTCCGCGGCCGGGTCATGAGCGACGAGATCCGAACTGCGGCCGCCGAAGTCGGCATCGTGGACTCGGCTGTTCAAGACGCAGTCTACCGCGCAAGTTCGCTGTTCGAAGTCGATGACGAGGGCAACGTTGTGCCCCGAGAGGAGGCCGGTCTGGATGCAGACGGCAAGCCTCTCACCCCTTCCGCATGGCTTGAGTCCATGCGAGAGAAAGCTCCGCACTGGTTCCCGCAGCCCAAGGGGTCAGGGGCGCCGGGTGGCGGAGGTGGTTCCTCAGCGCCAAGGGCGTGGAAGGACGCGAAGTCTACCGCCGAAAAGGTGGAAATCCTGAAACGCAAGCAAAACCAATGAGGTAGCGCCCTATGGCACTCTCTGATATGAAAGTCTTCAACGACTTCCTGTACTCGGCAGCCACCGAGACCATCCGCCAGCAGATCGAACTGTTCAACGCCGCCACCGGCGGTGCTCTGCAGCTCCAGCAGGCGGGCAACGTGGGCGATTTCGCTCACGAGGCCTCCTACAAGGCCATCGCCAACCTGATGCGTCGTCGCAACGCCTACGGCACCGGCGCCGTCACCCCGACCACTCTGGCCCAGATGGACCATGTAGCGGTGAAGATCGCCGGCGGCACCTCCCCGGTGGAGTTCCAGCCGCAGCAGTTTCAGTGGATTCAGCGTCAGCCCGAAGAGGCCGGTGTGGTGATCGGCGAGCAGGTCGCTCGAGGCGTCATCGCCGATGAGGTGAACACCGCCATCCTGGCCCTGCAGACCGCGATGATCGGCAACTCCGCCGTGGCGCACGACGCCACTGCTGGCACTCTGAATCTGAACGCCCTCAACAAGGGCGCCGGCAAGTTCGGCGATCGCATGATGGACATCATGGTCTGGGTGCTCCACTCCAAGCCGATGACCGACCTGTTCGACGGCGCCCTGACCAACGGCAATCAGCTGTTCGAATTCGGCACCGTGCGCGTCACCCAGGATGGATTCGGCCGCCGGTTTGTGATGACCGACTCTCCTGCGCTGTACGAGGCCGATGGTGGCGGTGCTGGCACCGACCACTACCACACCCTTGGCCTGGCCGAAGGTGCCGCGGTTGTCGAGGACAACAACGACTACTACGCCACCGTCGAGGAGAAGACCGGCGACGAGAACATCCGCCGGATCTTCCAGGCCGAGTACACCTACAACCTCGGCCTCAAGGGCTACTCCTATGGCGGCACCAAGTCGCCCGACGACGCCACCATCGGCACCGGCGGGAACTGGTCGCAGATCGCCAGCGATGTTAAGGACACCGCCGGCGTCATCGTGACCTCTCTGTGATCCCTGGCGGGCGGCCTACGGGTCGCCCGCTGGCCAGCTGATAGGAATCAGCCATGCACCTGATCTACACCACGCGCCGCCGCGGCTTCGAGCCCGGGCGGCAGTACCGCAATCCCCGCTTCTTCGCCGGCGCCGACAAGGCCGCCACCAGCGTCACCGTCGAGGGCCATCACCCCGACGTGGTCGCCGCCTACGAGGCCGCCGGCATCGAGGTCGAGGTGATCGGCACCGATGAAGAGCGCCCGGATGATGCCGAGTCCGACGAGCGGGCCCGCCGCGCCGAGCTAATGAACGCCATCGAGCACGCCACCGGCAAGCGCCCCGGTGCCAACACCAAGACCGAGACCCTGGAACAGCGGATGGCCGAGATCGAGTCCGGCAGCCAGGACGAAGACGGGCAGGAGTAACCCATGGCCACCTACGTCACCGTTGACGATGTCGACACCAAACTGGGCGCCGGCTGGGAAGGCTCGGGCGACAAGACGCGCGCCGTGCTGGAGGCCAACACCTGGCTCACCGCCAAGCGGGCCCGGCTCGCCGATCCTGTCGACGATGACGTGGTCATGGCCGGCGCCCTGCTGGCCCAAGAGGCGGCGAATGGCCGGCTCTACGCCGACACCGACGGCGCCGTGAAGCGCGAGCGGGTAAGGGCCGACACCGTCGAGGTGGAGACCGAGTACCAGGACGGCGCCCAGGCGCAGACCGGCGCGCTGTCGATGATCTCCGACCTGCTGGCCCCGTACCTTCCGAAGACCAACGGGGTCACCATCCTCAAGAGGTTGTGATGGGCTACATCCAGGATAAGATCAACGCCAAGGTGCCCAAGGCGTTCGACGGCAAGCTGAGTGACGCCGTGCGGCGCTTCACTGGCTCCCGCGAGATAGCCGGCGAGTACGATCCAGTGACTGGCAGCAGTACGACAACGGTAGCCTACTCTGGCCGAGGGGTATTCAGCGGATACTCGGTCCAAGAGGTCGACGATCAGCACATCAGGCGTACCGACGTGAAACTCTCCGGCGTACTCCAGAACGAACTGATCTTGGACGCTGACCAGGCCCCGGCCACGCCCAAGGTCGACGACACCATCGACGGCATGCTGGTGGTTAACGTTGGACAGGATCCGGCCAAGGCCACCTGGACGATTCAACTCAGGAGACCGTAAACTGAATTGGAACAATCGGCTACAATAGCTGCACCACCTCTACCTGGCGGTTACAGAATGAGCGATGACAACGAGTTGCTGGATCAATTTGCCGTTGAGGCGATGAAGTCTCTGGTCACGGCCGAGGGCGTAGAGCTTCTCAGCTCCGACACCCGGCATCGGGCAGCGATTGCAAGAACCGCTTACAGCATCGCGGCGGAGATGTTGAAAGAGCGGGAGTTGGCTCACAAAGAGCAGGAATGGTCCGCTATCAACGTTCACGATCTCGTCAAGCGCGCAAAGACCAAGTCTTTCCTCCGTCACTTTGGCATATCCACCGTTGCTCAAGCCGTGAAGCTATCCCACCAGGAGCTACGCAGAACGGAGGGAGTTGGCGTGGCCCTCATTGAGGACTTACAGCAAGCTTTGGAACCTTACGGTGGCTTACGATCACGCTAGGGCCTGCCGCTACTTGCCCAGCCGACGTGCTGGGTTTTTTACGCCTGGAGAAAAAATGACGACGCGCAAGGGATGGTCCAAATCACTTTCCGGCTTTGCGCGAGAAGTGGAGTACGCCCTGGAGAAACAGCAGGGTGAAATGGTGCTGTTCGCTCTGCAGCAGCTCATTCTTCACTCACCTGTCGATACAGGGGCCTACAAGGGGAGTCATCTGGTTACCGTAAATGGCAGTGACAACTCAGTGGTGCCCGAGCCGGACAAGTCAGGCGCCCGAGTCCGGCGAGATGCCGAGGCTGTTTTGTCAGCCGCCCGGGGCAAGCCCTTCAAAGCTGTGGTCCTTCAGTCAAACATAATCTACGGCGAGAGCCTGGAACATGGGCATTCACAGCAGGCGCCTCTAGGCGTCTATTCCATTGCCTTCGAATCCTTGCGTGCGAGGTATATCAATTGACCTTCGACGAGATCCGCATCGCTATCGAGTCGCGCATGGTGGCGTGGGATGGCGTGCCTGTGGCCTATGACGGCGCCCCCAACGGACCGAGCGTGGATACGGCCATCGCCAACCAAGAGCCATGGGTGAGGCTGACCATCCAGCACGGCGACAGCTTCGTCGCTGGTCTCGGCTCCGAACCCTGCGTTCGCCGCCCCGGGCTGATCATGTGCCAGGTGTTCACCAAGGACAATCAGGGCAGCCGGCAGGCGTACCAGATCGCCGACTCCCTGGCTGCGCACCTGCAGTTCTGGCGTACCGGGCACCTTGAGACGCTTGCCTCGTCAGTGCAGCGCGCTGGCCCTTCTGACGGCAATTACCAACTGAACGTATCGACGCCCTTCCGCGTCGGCTAAACCGCCCCACCGCCCACCTCCGAGCCGCCTTGAGCGGCTTTTTGATGGCGGATTAAAGGTTGCGAGGCTTGCGTCGGCCTCTATGGGGGTATCGGTCGTAGTAAGGGTATCCAGCGCACCCCTCGACCTTTACGTGGCTCCATTGAGCACCTGTATTGATCTGGCCAATTGTGGTTACACCGACCGGGAAGTCATCAGCTATTGAGGACTGAGACTCTTTTTGGCAAAGCCTGCGGATAATCTCTTCAACATCTGATTCCGTGAGTTTCGATTGGCTATGCCTTGAACCGGCTCCCGGCAAGCAAAGTCCAGTTCTGAAAGCGTGAAGTGCATTCCCTTGAGCTGTAGTCCATTCAAGGTTGGTCCATACGTTATTGGTTTTCACACCGTCTATATGGTTGACGACATCACACCCCGGCGGCTTTTCACAGAACGCAAAGGCAACAGCCCTGCTTACTAGCACATTGACGCTTGTTCTGGGGCTTCGAGTTTTTGGAGTGACCCGCAGGTAGCCATGCTGGTCAGTTACTTGCTTGAGAAGCACACCACGAAACAGGCGTTTTGCTCCATTCGATTGCTCGATGACGCGATCCACTGACCTAACCTGCCCGAGGTTCGATACCTCGTACTCGCTAGACAGACGGTCATCAGGGAATGGTTTCCAGATCTCATTCATAGCAACTCTCCATCAAGAGTTCTCATCACTGCTGGAGCGCAGCAGGGCCGGTGATGAATCGGCCTTTTCAGGAGCTACCCTAGCTGCGCCTCAATAATTTACCACAGCCCGCCACAATAGGAGGCTAAGGCCATGTCAAGCGGTGCATCTATAGCTACGTTCATCGTGGAAGAGATAACCCCCGGGGAAACGCCCGATCCGGCGACCTGGGACACCCTGCGCCTCACCGGCAATACCCTGACGCCCAACGTCTCCACCGAGGTCTCTGCTGAGATCCGCGAGACGCGCATGCAGGGCGGCAGCATCATCACCAGCCTCGACTACTCCGGCGACCTGGCTGGCGAGATGAGCGCGGGCACGTTCGACAAGCTGCTCGAGGCAGCCTTCTACGGCACCTGGGCGACTGATGTGCTGGAGATTGGTGCTGACCGCCACACCTTCACCATCGTGAAGGCATTCAAGGACATCGGCGTCTACTCAACCTTCAAGGGCGTGCACATCGGTGCCATGCAGCTCGACATCCCCGAAGAAGGCAAGGTGACCTGCAGCTTCACCGGCATGGGCCTCGGCTATGAGGACGGCGAGACCGACCCGACTGCAGCAGGCACCGTGAATCCTCAAACAACCACCGTGGCGATGGGCTCGGCCACCAGTGTTGGCGACATTCTGGTCGACGGCGCCACCTTGGCCGGCGAGGCCTGTATCAGCGCCCTGTCCATGTCGATCGACAGCACGATGAAAACCCAGCGCTGCCTCGGCAAGACCGGTCCCGGCGCCCTGATTGCCACATCGGCCAACGTCTCCGGGTCGCTCACCATGGCCTGGAGTAAGGCGGCCTGGAACCAGTGGAAGAAGATGCTGACCCGCGAAGCTATAGCTGTGTCCTTCCCTCTGACCGATGCCGCTGGCAACAGCTACACCTTCGAGCTGCCCGAGATCGAGATCGATGGCGAGCTGCCGGATGGTGGTAACGAGGACATCGTGCAGGTGTCGCTCAACTACACCGCCAAGAACACCCCAATCAAAGTCACCCGCGTGCTGGTATAAGGAATCTACGATGGCTTTCAATGCAGAGCAGAACGACCCCGCCAAGATCGATGGCGGCGCCTGGGTAGAATTGCGCGGAGCCAAGTGGCTGATTGCCCGCTCAGGCAACGCCGCATACCGCGAGGAGCTTGAGGCCCTGCGCACCAACCTGCCCGAGTCACAAGCGGAGCGCATGGAGGCTGAGGCGCGGGCTCTGGCGAAGGGCATCCTTCGAGGCTGGGAAGATGTCGTCGATCGCAATGGCGACCCTATCCCCTTCACGGTGGCCAATGCTACGCGCGTGCTGCTCGACAACGATGATCTGGCCATTGAGCTGGCCCAAGAATCGCGCCGACGTGAGCACTTCCGCAGGGAGGACATTGCCGAGCAGGGAAAAAAGCCGCGGCAGCGCTCAAGTACCGCCTGACAGCAGCCGGGCGAGAAACCAAGCTCGCCACGATCGCAAAGGCGCTCAATCTCTCTAGACAGGTTGAGCCGCCAGAGATCGACGAGCGCTGCGCCTTCTGGCTGCATCTGTTCGACATCCTCTCCCCTTCACGGCCTGTCGGCTTCGGCACCATCCAGCCCATACCGTTGTCTGAGATGGCTGCCTTGCGCCAGATGATGGTGCTACCCTGCTCAGCGGATGAGTTCATTTCTGTCATTCGGGAGATGGACTGGGCATACATGGAAAGCAGGAGTTAGCCCCGCCGTAACGGGGCTAATTAACGCGGAAAAGGCTCAGTGGATGGGAAGCAGCCCGTAATTCATCCCGAGACGACGGCGGGAGACCTCCATCAACTCCCCTTTCGCCCGAGCGAGGCGATTGGTGAAGGTCTGCGCCATATCCAGGTGCTCACACATCCGCGATGCGACAGGCGACTCAAGAATCCGCATGGCTTCTTCAATCCGGCTCCCCTTCCACTTAGCGTGAAGGTGGTAGACGTGGCACAGAAGGATGTAGAGGTCGCTCAAGTCTTCGTCGGTAAACGTGGCTACTCCCGGCTCGCGGTCAGCCTGGAGCCAATCGCCCTCTAGATCGAAGGACTGCACGGCGCCGAGCGCCTCCGTGTAGCGGTTGTCGTCGATCTGATCGTACTTGGCCACGCCGAATCGATCCTTGAGGTGAGTCCAGAGCGTTGAGAACGCTTTGCGGCGCATCGGTTCGGGAACCTGCATCGCTCGCTGCCTGACGGCTTTCTGGAGGCCGTGCTGGTGCTCTGGCGTCAGTCCGGTGCGGGGATTAATGGCGAAGCCCTCGCTCCAGTATGCCCAGAGCGCGTCGTCGCACTCGTTTTGGTACTGGATGACCCGAGCCTTGGTGTCTGCGTCCTTGATCTTGTTCGGCGAGATGGTCATAAGCCAGCCGGGAAGCTTGCGCAACGGGAAGCACGTCACAGAGCGGCGCTGATCATCGCCTGGAAGCTGAATCACCATTTCGGTGATGCAGGACTTGAAGCGCGATTCGTTCAGCTTTCGGTGTTGAGGCTGCCACTTGAGTCCCATGCCTTCCACGATGGTCTTCATCGGTGTGTAGGGCTGCCCGTCGTAATCGACGAGGAACAGGGAGTGACCGTGGAATGGAACGGTGGTAATGGCGGTGCTAGAATCCATAGTGTCTGTACCTTTCGTGAGAGTTTGGTCTGACTTCGAAGCCCTGGGCGCTGCAACGCTCGGGGCTTCCTCGTTTCTAGGCGGTTTCCTGGCGATCACGCTTCATCTCCTGTCGAGCTAAGTTATTGATGATCCATGTCCGGCTCAGGCGCATTTCCTTTGCTTTGGCGTCGAGCCAGTCTTTCACCTCCGGATCGAGGCGCAGGTTGAATTGAGGGTTCTTCTGGGTCATACGGCCTCCGATAGCCAAATGCTTTATTTTTGCTGCACACCCATATGCTATCCTACAGCTTTATTGGCCGCAACACCTCGCTGCTATATTCTTGCTTCATGAATGAAGATATCGTGCAGATGAACCTCAAGGTGCCGGCGAGCTTGCGTGACAAGCTGCGTGAGGCTGCCGACAAGAACCACCGATCCATGACAGCAGAGCTGATCGCCAGGGTATCCCAGAGCTTTGACGACGAGCCCATGGAAGAGCGTGTGCTTGAGCTCGAGGAGAGGGTTGGTATGTTGGAATCTTTCCTGGAGCGAGCCTATCCAGGTCACTTCTAAACGCGCGGAGGCATCATGTCTTGGAGCACCCGACTCACCATTCCTCGCCGCCAGCCTGGCGAGGTAGCCAAGGCGCGCCCCACGCCCGGGGATCATCGCGCCCAGCTTGAGAAGGTCCGTCAGGTATCAATGGACCGCTATGAGGGCGCCTACCGCGAGCTGGCCAGGGCGTGAGGAAGAAGAAGTGTCTCAGCTCGCTGAGGGGCTGAACTGACACTTATTGCAACTCCTTGCAAGGCCCCTTCCTTGCATTTAAGCTGCCCGTCCCCCATTTTGAGGGTAAAGCGCAAATATGCGCACGGGAGGTGAAGGATGTTCAGCGAAGAGAAAGCAGCACAAGTGGCGGCATACCTGCTACAGCATCGTGGCGGGCAAATGTCGTACCTGAAGCTGATGAAGCTGATGTATCTGGCTGATCGTGCGTCTATGGCCGAGTACGGCTTCCCCATCAGTGACGACGCCTGGTTCTCTATGAACCTCGGGCCCGTCCTCTCCAACACGCTTGAGCTCGTCCAGGGTGGCGGCCGTGAAGGCGAGTGGGACGAATGGGTGCGCCCCGGAGATCAGGCTTACGATGTTGTGCTGTCGCGGGCAAGCCCCGATCGCGATGATTTCGATGAGCTGAGTGACGCCGAGATCGAGATCCTTGATCAGGTCTGGGCCGATCATGGTCACAAAACACGCTGGCAACTCGTGGACTACACCCACAACGAATGCGCCGAGTGGCATGACCCCTATGGCTCCTCGCGCCCGATCAGCCCGCAGGAGATGCTGGAGGCGCTTGGGCGTAGCCCACAAGAGGCTGCCGCCCTATCGCAAGAGCTCCACCAGCGCCGTCAGCTCAAAGCGGTGATGTCGGAGCTTCGTTGATGGCATATCGCCCCCTGCAGCGTGGAACATTGGTTTTTCTGTCGGGGCCGACCTCCCATCTCCACATCGTGATGAATGACCCGGTGGTAAACCCGCTCACAGGGCTTTCATCTGTGCTTCTGGTCAACATCTCGTCTATAAGAGATGGCATTCCTTACGACGACGCCTGTGTTCTGACTCCTGAGAACTGCCCTCACGCGTTCGTGAGGCGCCCAAGCTATGTCTACTATCGCGAGGCATGCGTGAAGGCCGCAGACGATGTCACCCAGAAGGTCGAAATTGGCGAGTTCCAGACACATGACCCTATTCCTGCAGAGGCATTCGCTCAGGTGTGCGACGGCTTCTATCGGTCCAGATTCGTCACCCCGAAGGTCAAGCGCTTCCTCAAATACTGCTGGTGACCGACTAGCTCTCCCGTCCCTCACTCATTATGCTGAGCCGGAAAGTCACAGTGCAAAAGACCGACCAGACTTTCGTCGCACGGTGGCGACACCCCGTCCACCATCGGTTAAGCTAGCTTTGCTAATACAAGCCGTCCGTAGAAGCGGCTATTCTACCGATATGCAGGGGAAAGATTTTGCAACAAGATACCGCAAACGCAAGTTTCAGCATGCCGCTGGAAATTTTCTTCAACACAAATGAACCTGTTGATGTTCGTAACATTGCCAAGTCACTTCTTTCTCTGGAGCAGCTTGCAAAGCGCACACCTCACCTGATTGAGCGTTTATCGGGAGTGGAAATACAAGGCCACCATCTCAAGGTGAGAAAAATAGAGTCCGGGTCTCTACTGCAAGAGGTCGTGCTGCAATTCTTCCTGAAAGAAGAGCAGAAGCAGAGACTGGAAGAATACCTAGAGAGGCATCCAAAAGTGAAAAACACAGCCGCATTCTCACTTGGAGGTCTTGCCATATTCTTGATCGTTGCCGAGGGAATACAGGCATGGAATGCTGTATCAGGAACGAATTCGAAGAGCATAGAAGACAGCTATAACACAACAATAACTATTGCCGCTGAAAATTTAGACATCACCCCTGGCGAATTGACAAGCATCATTCAGGACTCAACCCAGAACCGAAAAAAAATGATAACCCACTCACTGGGGGTGATGAGCCCGGTCCAAGGGCACGATGATGCGTCCGTAGGTATAGGAGGCGAAGATAGCGGAATGTCGATCCCCGAAGATGCTGTGCAAGACATCGACTTTGATCACGACCTGAACTCAACGGTTCAGGAGATTCCTTACGAACACGCGCAACTTCAAGTTGTTTCTCTCCACAGGGAGAATGCAAACTCGGCTTGGAGTGGTCGTTTAGCGTCAGCCATTGGCAACACACTACTTAAAATCGAAATTGATGATGGTGTAAATTTAACCGATCTTAGTCAAAGCGAATTCGTCTATGTCGATGCAATTGTAACCTATCGGCAGGATATAAATGCTGCATCTCTAATACCACAATCTATATTAGTTACGAAGGTCTATGACGAGAGTGAAGATGAAGAACGTACGGAGGCCTGAGCATATATCATAGATGGCATCGTTCTATGACTACTGATGCGCAAGGGGAAAAGCATGAAGGGATATAGCGCGGCTATAGCTGTGACAGCAATCACGCTGGCCGGAAATGCGCAAGCAGGCGATCACGAAGCTTGCAGTATGCGATCACAGCTTGCTGAGGAGGTCATGTGGCATCGCCAGGCAGGCACCCCGATCCGCGAAGTGGTAGACCTGACCTCTCAGGACGGCCCTAACTCTCCGTACATAACGGCGATGATCAACATGGCTTATGAGCGGCAAGCGGCAAGGTCCGAGGAATACCAAAAGATCCAGAGAACCGAGTTCGGGAACGTGTTTTATCTCCACTGTATGCAGCAGGAGTAAGTCCTCCCGCATTGATTCTCACCGATCCCTCCCCTCACTTGTAATCACCCGCCGTTGAGCGGGTTTTTTTATGCCTGGAGATTGTGATGCCCTATTCCAGCCGCCTTGAGTTAGTGATCGACAGCCGAAACGGGGAGCGCTCCTTGTCGCGCATCGAGCGCAAGCTGGAGGGCGTGGATCGCCAAGGGCAGAAGAGCCAGCGCTCCCTCTACAACATCGGCAAGGCTGTCAGACTGGCCAGTGGCGCAGCTGTAGGCCTTGGCGCAATAGGCGGGGCCATGGGCGCCATGGCGAACTACGCCTCGAATGCCGCCGTCGAGATCGAGCGCATGGCCGGCCTGGCCAACACCAGCGTAGAGAGTTTCCAGCGCATGACCTATGCCGCTGGTCAGCACAACATCGAACAGGAAAAGGTCTCAGACATCCTCAAGGATGTAAATGGTCGGGTAGGCGAGTTCCTGCAAAGCGGCTCTGGTGAGATGGCCGAATTCTTCGACAACATTGCCCCCAAGATAGGCGTCACCGCTGAGCAGTTTCGCAACCTGTCTGGCCCTCAGGCGCTCCAGCTCTACTACGACAGCCTCGAGAAGGCGGGGCTGAACCAGCAAGAGATGACGTTCTACATGGAGAGCATGGCCGACGAAGCCACCTCTTTGATCCCACTGCTGCGCAACGGCGGCGAGGAGTTCCAGCGCCTTGGCGATGAAGCGCAGAAAAGCGGCCGCATCCTCTCGAGACTGGAGATCGAACGGCTCAAGGACATCAAATCGGAGTTCTCCGACCTTGGGGCGCTGCTGACGACCGAGACATCGCGCGCGGTGTCTCAGTTCGACAACTTGATGAAGTCCTCCCTGGAGGGGATTGCCGGCGGCGTCGAGTACCTGGCGCAGCGCTTCAACGTCCTCATGGATACGTTTCGCAATGCTGACGAGATGCGCAGCCTGGTAGCGATCAATGAGCAAATCGCTGAGATTGAAAACCGAGTCAACCGTGGCATCGGCGCTGGCGGCGGCGCCTTGGGCACCGGCACTCTGGGCGCCGAGATCCGAGCGGCGGCAGGACAGACCGAGGATGACCTCGCCGAACTCATCGCCCTGCGCGCGAGGCGCGAGGAACTGATGTCGGAGGCGGGGAGCGACAATCGCCCAGACCCCGAAGAGCTTGTTCTTCCCCGCCTCAATAGCAAGGAGCGGGCAGAGGCCGAGCGGGAGCTGGCCAAAGCAGAGCGTGAGCGTATCCGCGAAGAGGAGCGACTGGCGCAGTCCCAGCAGACGCTGCTCGACCGACTCTATCCGCTGGAGGCTGCACACCGACGGTATCGCGAAGAACTCGATCTGCTCGATCTCAAGGCCGCAGCCGACGACACACTGAATCTCGCAGACGCCCAGGAGCGCCTACGCACACAGTATTCGGTGACGCTGACCGGCGGCTTTATGGAGCAGATCGCCACCGGCGGCCTGGCCGATGAGCTGGAGAAAACGAACGATATTGCCAAAGACCTGGGGCTCACGTTCTCAAGCGCGTTCGAGGACGCCATCGTGGGCGGCGAGGGTTTCCGGGACGTCCTGTCCGGTATTGCCGAGGACATTGCTCGCCTCGCCGTTCGCAAGAGCATCACCGAACCAGCGGTGGACTGGCTTGGAACTGCTCTTTCAGTAGGTGTCAGCGCTTTCGGCGGCGGCAGGCCTGTGCAAGGTGGCTTTACGTCAGCCATCAACACCGGGGCGTCCTTTGTTGGGCAGGCGCATGATGGTATTGACCGCATCCCCCGGGAAGGCACTTGGCTGCTGGATGGGGGCGAGCGCGTTATGACTGCACCCCAGGCTGACAAGCTCGATCGGTTCCTAGCGTCACAGCAATCCACTCCGGTTGCTACTACTACCACCATCAACATTCAAGCGCCCATCACCGTGCAGGCGCAGCCGGGCACAAGCGATCGAGACGCAGAACGCCAAGGGCGCGCTGCAGGTAAAGCCCTTGAAGCAACAATGGTTCAAGTCATTCAAAACCAGATGCGCCCCGGCGGGCTGCTCGCCAAGAGGTAATCCATGGAGATCGACTTCCTCCCCGATATTGGCCGGGAGCCTGATTATGGGCTGACCGGCGGCGGCTCGTTTGCTGTGGATGCGGTGAGCTTTGGTGACGGGTATGAGCAGCGTCGCCCCGCCGGTATCAACTCGTCCAGGCGAGAGTGGACCGTGACGTGGAGTCTCATCACCCAAGAGCAGATGGAGCGCTTGCGGGACTTTCTGCTGGAGCGCCGGGGCGTTTACGCCTTCCTATGGCAGGTATCCGGAGAGCCCGAGGCATGGCGTGTGGCCTGCAAAGAGCACCCAAAGGTCACCGAGGACACCTTTAGGCGGCACACCCTGACAGCCACTTTTATCGAGGACTTCGGGCTATGAGCCAGGTCATCGCTTCCGACACCCAGCGCCTGGAGCAGGACGCGATCGTCACCATGTTCGAGCTTGATGCTCGCAACTATGGCGACGGCGTTCTGCGATTCGCGCCCTACCCGGTCGACGGCGGTCCAGTTCGGTTCAATGGCTACGAGTACCAGCCGGTGCCGATCAAGGCCGAGGGCTTCGAGTGGAACGGCCAGGGCACCCTGCCCCGGCCGACGCTTACGGTCACCGCCATGGAGCTCGCGTTTCTGTCGCTGGTGATCAGTGCCGACGACCTGGTCGGCGCCCCGGTCAAGCGGCTGCGCACCTACCGCCGGCACCTGGATGACGGCACAGCGCCCGACCCCGAGGCCTTGTTCCCGATCGACTACTACGTGATCGAGCGCAAAGCATCCCAGAACCGCCGGCAGATCCAGTTTGAGCTGTCGGTACAGATGGATCAGGAGGGCCGCATGATCCCGCATCGCCAAGTGCTGCGGGATACCTGTACACACAGATATCGGTACTTTGCCAACGGCCAGTACCAATACGAGGGCGTGACCTGCCCCTACTCTGGCTCCGGCGAGTGGGAGGCTGATGGGTCAGATGCCCTGCCCGGTATGGGGCGCGACGTGTGCGGCAAGCGGTTGAGCGACTGCCGCTTAAGGTTCGGACAAGCCGGCGTCCTTCCGACGCGGGCATTCCCGGGCGTAGGCCGGGTGAGATGATTCAAAAGTTGCCAGGCTTGGCCCCTGCATCAGAGAGAAGACGCTCTCGCTCTAACTCCACAAAATCAATCAGTTCGGAAATGCTCATCTCAACGCCATCCTCTGGAAAAGACACGGTGAACGCCCAGTGGACACCAGCATCATTGAGGTAATTAGCCTCGACGATGCCCCCTCTACCAGGCTCAACAATGCAAACCTTCTTTAACTCCCACTTGCTCATGCCGAATCCTCAATTTGAGGTTTTGAGTATTTCCCATTTTTAGCATCGGGTGATCACGCAACCAATGCCATTAGTCGACTGTCTGAGTTCGAATCATAATGAGGCGCTAATACGCGCCGAAGCCCTGGCCGCCTATCCAAATGAGGCTGTGTGGTTGATCACCGACCACGGCTGCCGGCAGGTAGCCAATGTGGCAGACGCCCCCCGAACCAGCTTCGCCATTGCCAAGCGCGATATGGCAGCGGCCACCGCCCAGGGTCTGCGGGCCATTGTTCACTCACACCCGGACTACCCGGACTGCCCCAGCGAGGCCGACATGCGCGGCCAGATTGCCTCGGGCGTTCCGTGGGGGATCGTGGCCACCGATGGCAACGCCACGACACCCGTTCGCTGGTGGGGCGGCGGCGACCGGCCGGAGCTTATCGGCAGGGGCTTCGTCCACGGCGTGACCGACTGCTACGCCCTGATCCGCGACTACTACGCGATGGAACTGGGCATCGATCTTCCCGAGTTTCCTCGCTCGTGGGAATGGTGGCTCAAAGGGCAAGACCTCTACCGCCAGGGTTTCGAGCAGGCGGGGTTCCGCGTTATCGAAGCGGACAAGGCCATGCCCGGCGATATGTGGTTCGCCCAGCTTCGCAGCGACGTGCCCAACCATGGCGGCGTCCTGGTCGAGAACGGGCTATGCCTGCACCATCCGTCTGGCCGGCATCCTGTCGACCCCACCCGGATTTCGCGCCGAGACCCTGCCGCCCGTTGGCTCCCCTACATCACCCACTGGCTCCGTCACACGTCGAGGGACTGATGAAAACGCTCTATCTGCATGGCTTTCTTGGGGCTCGCTTCGGCGAGTCCTTTTCGTTGGACGTCCGTGACCCTGCCGAGGCCATCCGTGCGCTGTTGATCCAGATTCCCGGCTTCGAGGCTGTCATCCGTGATGGCGACTGGCATGTCGTGCGCGGCCCTCTCGATGGCGGCGTGTCGCTCGACGAAGAAGGTCTGATGGTCGGCATGGATGACGACACCGAGATTCACTTACTCCCAGCGGTCGCCGGGGCTGGGGGCGATGGTATCTGGCAGACCATTGCGGGCGCCGTCCTGATGGTTGCCAGCTTCTGGGCTGGCCCCGTTTTCGGGCCCGGGATGTTCAATGCGGGCCTGGCTCTTGCCTTGGGTGGTGTCGCACAGATGCTGTCGCCCACCCCGCAGACAGGCGACTACGGCGAGCGGGAGCGACCCGACGAGCGCCCTTCCTTCCTGTTCGATGGACCCACCAACACCAGCACCCAGGGCCTGCCGGTGCCGGTGATCTATGGCCGCGTGAAGGTGGGTAGCGTTGTGGCATCTGCCGGCATGACTGCTGAGGAGCTGGACGAATGACCGATCTGGTTGTCTATGGCGCGAAAGGCGGCAAGGGCGGCGGCGATGAAGCCCGCACTCCCCGCGAGGCGCCCAACACCCTTCGCTCCACCTCCAAGGCCAGGATCATCGACGTGCTGGGCGAGGGGCCGATTGTCGGCCTGACCAATGGCCTCAAGAGCATCTATCTGGATGAGACGCCGCTGCAGGACGAGGGTGGCGACTTCAACTTCCAAGGCGTGACCGTTCACACCCGCACTGGTGAGCCTGATCAGTCGCACATCGCCGGCTTTCCCGCTGTGGAGACGGCCAACGACGTGTCGACCGAGGTGACCAACGCCACGCCAGTCGTTCGCACCGTCACCAACCCGGAGGCCGATGCCGCTCGCGTTACCGTCCAGGTGCAGGCGCTCAGCTACCAGAACGTCGAGAATGGCGATCTGCTGCCCACCGAGGTGGCGGTGGCCGTCGATGTTCGCCCCAATGGAGGCAGCTGGTCCGAGAAGCGCTACGACATCATCAAGGGCAAGACCACCAGCCCCTACCAGCGGTCCTATCGTGTGCCGCTCACCGGTGATGGCCCCTGGGACATCCGCGTGCGCCGAGTGACGCCCGACAACGGCAGCGCCACCCTGCGCAACGCGACGTACTGGGCCACTTACACCGAGATCATCGACGCCAAGCTGCAGTATCCCGATACCGCACTGGTCGGGCTCGAGGTCGATGCCCAGGATTTTGGCAGCCAGATCCCCTCGCGCAGCTACGACGTCAAGGGCTTGATCGTCCGGGTGCCGACCAACTACAACCCCGAGACTCGCGAATACACCGGCCTGTGGAATGGCTCGTTCAAGCTGGCCTGGACCGACAACCCCGCCTGGTGCTTCCTCGACCTGGCCACCAGCGAGCGGTACGGCGCCGGGCTGGAGAACGTCGACAAGTGGGGCCTCTACCAGATCGCCCAATACTGCGACGAGCTGATCCCTGATGGCTTCGGCGGCCAAGAACCGCGCTTCACCTTCAACACCGTGCTGTCGAGCCGAGAGGAAGCCATCAAGGCGCTCGATACCCTGGCGACTGCGTTCCGTGGAATGACCTACTGGGGCGCCAATACCGTCATGGCGACAGCCGACATGCCGGCCGATCCGGTCAAGCTGGTGTCGCCGGCCAATGTCGTCGACGGTGAATTCGAGTACAGCGGCACCGCGCTCAAGGCCCGGCACTCGGTCGCTCTGGTGAGCTGGAACGACCCTGGCGATAACTATCGCCTCCAGGTCGAGGTCGTTGAGGATGCCGATGCCGTCCAGCAATTCGGCTGGAAGCAGATCGACGTCACCGCCGTAGGCTGCACCAGTCGCGGCCAGGCACACCGCCTTGGCAAATGGATGCTCTACAGCGAGCGCGCTGAAACCGAGACGATCACCTACCAGGCCAGCGTCGACCATGCCGACCTGCGCCCGGGCGACATCATCGCAGTCAACGACCCGACCACGGCCGGCGCCCGGCTTTCTGGCCGGATCGTTCGCCCGGGGCTCTCTGCCCTGGTGCTTGACCAGGTGCCCGAGCAGGTCAGCGGCAGCGACTGGTACCTGGACGTGCTGTTGCCCACCGGGGGGATTGAGCGCAGGCAGGTCGACCGGTTCGCCGGTGATCATGTCGAGTTGGTCAGCCCGCTCTCAGCTGAGCCGATCCGTGGCGCCATCTGGATGCTGTCGAGCCAAGACGTGGAGCCACGCAAGTTCCGGGTGCTGTCCGTTGCTGAGCAGGAGACAGCGATATACCAGATCACCGCCGTCGAGCATGACCCGACGAAGTACGATCGCGTCGAGCAGGGCCTCAACCTGCCGGACGAGGATTACACGCTGATCCCGACCGGCCCGGTGGCGGCGCCCTACTCCATTACCGTCGAGGCATCCAAGTACCTGGCTGGCGGAACCGAGCACCAGAAGATCACCGTCAGTTGGACGCCCAGCGATGACGCTCGAGTCGTCCGTTATATTGCCGAGGTGCAGGGGCCGAATGACGTGTCATGGGGTGAGGCCTTCACAGGCCCGGGCACGTCGTTCGACATCCTCGATGCAGAGCCGGGTGAATGGCAGATCCGTGTCCGCGGCATCACCGGCACCGGCTCCGCGTCGCCCTGGGCGTACCGGACCACCAACGTGGCCGGCCTGCTGCTGCCGACGCCGCCGGATAGCGTGGACATCCACGTTGGCACCTTCACCATCACCCTGACACCCAGCGGCCTCTATCCCGGGCAAATGTGGGAATTCTGGCGCTCTAACGTGGCGCTCGAGACGGGGCTCATCGAGTCAAATGCCGTGCGTGTCGGCGTCGGCGCCGTTCTCACCGATACTGAGCTATCCCCCGACACTACCTATTACTACTACATCCGAGGAGTCAACGCCTACGGCGCCTCGGACTGGTACCCGGTGCAGGCCACTACCGACAACGACCCGTCTGTGATCATGGACATCATTAGCGGGGAGATAAAGGAGTCCGACCTCTGGCCAGAACTACAGCAGGACATCGAACAGATAACCGACAACAGCAACGCCATCCAGCAGGAGGTGCTCGACCGGCAGGACGGTGACGAGTACAGCATCCAGCAAATCAACACCGTTCAAACGCAGCTTGGACAGGACATCGCCAGCGTCGAGGAGCAGGCAACGACAGCGATCAATGCTCAAGGCGATAGGATCAGCGCCATGTGGACGTTGCGCGTAGGCGCCAACGGCCTCGTGGGCGGCATTGGACTGGCAAACGATGGGGCTCAGGTCGATTTCATCGTCCGAGCAGATAGGTTTGCAGTTGCTCCGCCGGGCCTGCCGGAAAGCGAAGTCATCCCCTTCTTCGTGCAGGGCAGCACCACCTACATCAAAGAAGCGCTGATCCAGTACCTGACGTTCACCAAGCTCAAGGCGTCCGATGGCTCGTTCATCGTCGAGAACGGCAAGGTCAAGGCCAGCTACATCCAGGCCGATGAGCTCCATGTGGATTACGGCAAGCTGTTCAACATCGACGTGCAGAACGCCCATATTCGTAACGGCGCCATCACCAACGCCAAGATCGGCAATGCAGCGATCACGCGAGCCAAGATCGGAGACGCACAGGTCGACACGCTGCAGATTGCCGGGCAAGCGGTGACCATCCCAGTCGGCACGTCACGAACCTCTGGAGCATCGAGCAATGAAAATTGGGTTGACTGGCTATCCGTTTACATCAATGGCGAAGGAGGGAGAGTGTTCGCCACATTCTCGGCGACGAACGCGAATGGCGGTGGTAGCCGAGCGTACTTCCGGTGGGTGGTCAATGGCGCCGTGCAGTTCGAAATGCCTTCAGGTGATGGCGAGGTAAATTTTGGCTTTACCTTAGACGCCGGCAACAGGCACGGCGTCACTATTGCCATTCAGTGCCGCGGATTCAGAACAGTGAATAGCACGATGTCTACCCTAGTTGCCGAGAGTAAAAAAAGATGATCATCGCAATCTACTGCGAACTGACCGGTGCCATCCTGCGCGTCACAGACTGCCCCGAAGACCATGTCGAGATGCAGTGTGGTGAGCACGAAGACTATGTCGAGGTCGAGGCAGGCTTTGACGATGCCGCCCACTACGTGGACCTGGCGGACGGACAGATCAAGCCGAAGCAGCGCCGAGATGCTCAGGTTACAGTCGAGGGCTTAACGGCCACCATCACCGGGCTGGAGCCTGGCACCCTGCTGGCAATGGACGGCCACCAGATGGTCACCACCGGCGACAGCGCCCAGCTCGATGTCGATGTGCCGGGCACCTTCCAGGTCCAACTGGTCGGCCCCGCCTGGCGCCTCGATGAGACCCTGGAGGTAACGATCGATGGATAGATTGAGCGTTCGCCGGTTCTCCTCCCGAGCAGAGGCCGAGCGGCACTATCTGGAATTAGTGGACAGCGAGGCCGAGGCTGCTCGCTACGTTTCACCCGCCCAAGAGGCCGTCTACCAACTCAAGTTGGCCGAGGCGGCCCAAGGCTCGGGGCCAATGGTCGAAGCCGAGGCGACCGCCACAGACGCTGACGTGACCACCGTATGTCAGCGCATCAAGCGCGCTCGCACCCGATGGGAAAAGCGTGCCGGCACCATCGAGGAGGCGCGTATCGCGGCCAAGGCAGATATTCGAAGATCCGACACACCCGCCGACATGCACCGGGCCCTGGCCCGCTTTCGCAACGCACTCTAACAGCCCGCCAAGCGCGGGCTTTTTTGTGGGAGACACACCATGGCAGTGACGCTTACCGGCGTACTGAAAGACCCCTATGGCCAGCCGCTGCCCGGGGCAACCATTCGATTTGACGCCGTCAGGACATCCGCCACCGTCCTGAACCACATCCGTGCCGAGGCGATCACTGACGCCCAGGGCGACTACTCCATCTCAGTCGAGGTGGGTCGCTACGACGTGCGCGTGATGCAGGGGCGCTCATTCCTCGAGCTCGCCAAGAATCTGGAGGTGCGTGCTGACTCCACCGCCACCGATCTCAACGAGCTGGTGGTCGAGTGGCAAGGTGAGCAAGACCTGACGCCTGGCATCGTGATCGAGTTCCGGGCATTGGTGGACGAAGCCCGCGGGTACCGGGATGAGGCCGTGGCCTCTGCCGGCGAGGCGGCCGCAAGCGAATCCAACGCTGCCGACAGTGCGTCGGCGGCCAACGAATCAGCCTCAAACGCGGCTACGAGTGAGCATAATGCCGCCAACTCGGCGAGCGCAGCCAGCGCATTGGCATCCAGCGCCTCCGACAGTGCCGACGCCGCGTCAACCAGCGAGGCGAATGCCGCCAGCTCAGCCAGTGCGGCAGCAGCGAGCGAGGGCAATGCGGCCACCTCTGCCTCGAATGCAGCGAGCGCTGCGAGCGCCGCTGTGGCCAGCGAATCGAATGCTGCAGGATCAGAAAGCGCAGCAGCAGCTAGCGAGGCAGATGCCGCCCAATCTGCGACTGATGCAGCTGCTTCCGCCGCCTCCATAGATGCTGCAGACCTTGTTCATGCGCCTGGCTCCGGGCTGCCAAACGAGGCCGGCGACATTTACAGCCGCAATGCTGCTGAGTTCGATGCGGCTGGATCAGCCGCCAGTGCTGAGTCAGCAGCCAAAAGCTATGCCGACACCAAGGCCAGTGAAGCCCAGGCACATGCCGTACAGCGCTCGAACCATACAGGCACGCAAACCCTGAGCACTATCTCGGATGCCGGAACAGCGGCAGCAAAGAATGTTGGGACAGTCGCCGGGAATGTAATGGAGGTCGGGGCTTTTGGCCTGGGGATTGCCGAAGGGTGGACAGTAGACTCTCTCAACATCGACGAACTGAAAACCGCAGGTATTTTCAGCTTCTCGGGTAGCGCAGGAACCCCACCCCCTTGGTTTGCGGGGGAGGGAGGGACTGTTGTCGTATCTCGCCACGGAGGAGCGTTCGTTACTCAGGTAGCCACTGCCGGTGGGTCAGGGAAAATGGCGGTAAGGACAGGGGGCGGGCCATCATTTAGCTGGGACGAATGGAGGTTGATTTACACGTCAAACTCCATTGTTTCTAGCGTTTACGATACTGGAGGTATTCCGGGAGGAGGGGTATTCGAGGTTGGGTACAATACTAACGGCAGTTTTTTGAAACTTGCCGATGGTACGTTGATCTGCGTATTCACTGGCACCAGGGATATATATACAACCACGGCTTCAGGCAGCCTATTTAGATCCCCGTCAGGCATTGTCTGGACGTTTCCTTCTGCTTTCCACACTGTCCCTTATTCAAGTTTTGAGTACCGAAGGTCGGGCTCCCTGATCTGGTTTGTGTCCGATGACACCGGATCGAAGACTCAAATGAGCATGTATGCAATGAGTCCGCAAAGCGGTAGCTATGCGGAAGGGTTCTTCCGCGCTTTTGCCATAGGTCGTTGGAAATAAGGAGACGTTATGAAAGCCATACTCACACCACAAAACAGTACAGGCACTACCTACAGTTACCGGGCTGAGGGCGATGTCCTGCACGTCACCGTTAACGGGGTCGAGGACTTCTTCGACTTCACGGGCATGCCAGACGGGTCTGCCAGTGACTTCGAGACCGCCTTGGAGCCGAACCCGCTGATCCAGGCCACTAAGGCCGACGGTGAGCTGACTATCACGCTGTTGGGCTGGTACGGCAATGCCCCAGTGCAGGGCGAAGAAGAGACCGACGAAGCTTTCCAGGAACGCCTGGCAGAGTACGAACTGGCCAAGACTGAACGCGAGGTGACCATCTAATGGGTGCAGTGAACTGGGTGCCGGCACCGACTGCCGAAGAACTGCTTGAGGAAGCAAAGGCCGCTACCATGCGTCGCATCAACGCGGCCTACGAAGCCGAGCTGGCCAGCATCCGCAGCGAGTATCCGGAGTCTGAGCAGATGACCTGGGATAAGCAGGAGCGAGAGGCGCGGGCATTCCTGGCTGACTCAGCTACCGCCACGCCCCTACTGGATGCCATGGCCACGGGCAGGGGCATGGATAAGACCGAGTTAGCGTCGCGGATCATAGCCAAGGCCGATGCCTGGATGCAGGCAAGCGGCCTGGCGACAGGGAAGCGCCAGGCTCTTGAGGATCAGGTGAAGGCCGCCGAGACGGTGGAAGCGGTTGAGGCGATCAGCTGGGAGTGAGATGAAGGGGCCAAGGATGGCTCTACATCATCTGTTCAGCTTGTTGACGATCCACCCAACAGGGCGCGTTAAGATATCATCAAATTTTCTAAACAGAGTTGAAAACAATAAATTGAGATTGGACTGTTTTGCATGCAACTCTATCCTCGCAACTTCCTCGGCATCAGCTAGTAGATCTTTTTTATGTTTAATGTCCAGCATTGCCATATCTTCGCCGTCCATGTGCTCATGAAAATCAAGTCGCTCAAATAAACGATCAAACAAAACAACTTCATTACGGCGCATAAATATGTAATTTATACTATACACACGTCTAGCCTCTTCATTCGCAGATCTGCTGAGGTCCGATTTTTTGTCGACATAATCTGTAATATGCTTTTCAGCATGTGAGTAGCACATTTCCAGATACGCTTCATCGTACTCTATGCTCTTTTTAATAGCATCAATCAGAAGAAAGTACGCTTCTTCCTTTTTCTCCCAAGCCTTTTCTTTTTTAAACTTTCCCAGTGCTAAAGTTGTAGTTATTGACGCCGTCACCAATGCCACTAAAAATGGCATGACGAACGATAACCACACGGTTCCACCCTGCTCCATACTGCACTCCATTAGTTGAATCTCCGCCTCAACTGCCCCACTTCTGCCCGCTGATCCTTCGCCAGCCGCCACACGCCATCGCTGATGCCGTGCTTGCGGGAAAGCAGATACTGCGGCGTGCCTGGCTCCCACCAGTCGTCCTTGACCTCATTGCCAAGGATGCAGCGCCCGCTGATCAGCCAGCCCTGCCAGACAACGTGGTACTCGACCAGCCTGTCGATCGGCGGCGATGACCGGCTCAGGCCGAGCCAGCCCTTGCGCTCGAGGCGTTTGCGCCACTGGGTGATCTCGTACTCGCTCATTGGCACCACTGGGTCTTGCTGGCCCCTGGCCGGTGTGGCCGTGCGAGACAATCAGTACGGGCACGAGTCAGCTCTACGAAAAGTGGCGCTCAATCCGGTTGCAGTGAGTTCCGGATAGCCTCGTGGCCACATGAACGGCATTTTATGATGTAGCACCTCCCATGCGGGGCACCCGGCCGGATCTCGAACTGGCTCCACGGTGAGCGATCGGTGACGTTGAACTCGGCAGAGTGGCATTTCAGGCAGTACATTTCCCAGCCGCCTTCCACGGTCGCAAAATTGATCATCGGCATGTCCAACATGACTATCCTACGTCTAGCCTCCTAGTGCTTAGCGTAGAACATGATGTCAGCTTCTGTGCCGAAGCGGTACTAGCCGAGTAAGTCTGTGCAGGCTCAGCCGTCTGCCTGCTGACTACCAAAGACACCAGGCTCACGAGCACCGGGGCTCATTGAGATGGCGTCACAGCATGATGTCGTAGTTGACTGCCCACCTCAGCCATACCAGTCAGGCTGCATAGAGGCGCGCAGGTTCTTGTGGCCACAGGCCCTGCACGTAATGATGAAGCATCTGCCCCAAGGACCGTCTGGCACCACTTCGAAAAGCCTCCAGCCTTGCCGCCCTGTCTCCTGAAATTCGACGGCTTGGCAAACCAAGCACCGCATTTCCAGCCCGCTCTCCACAACCTGGTAACTGATCATCTGCGTGAGCATCCCTGTCTCCTGAAAACAAAGTGCTTGGCTCAGCGTAGATCAGAGCGGTACGAGGTGCGATCCACAATCTACGATCTGCTATAACCTTTCCGCCATCGCCACTACCTTGCTCGCAACCCGAATCTAAGATGGTCGAAGACTATCCGGATGCAGCGATTTTCGTCGCGATACATGGCGGCATACGCGGCACCTGACGGTGTATCGTCCCCCATTTTTTGTTTCAGGCTGAATTTCGAATTGGAGCCACGGAGAATCTGAGTAGTGGTTAAACTCTAGCGTGTAACAGTTTCTACAGAACAGCTCCCATCCACCATCTACAGCTGTAAAGCTTATTATTTCTTCTCTCATGAGCCCTGCCCCTGCGAGCCAAAATTCACTGACCTGTGCTCGAACACGCCGCAACCAGGCCTTAAAACTATCTTTTTTCACTTCTCTATGCTGGTCCGAGCGTGAGCATCCCAATGTCTCAAAATACTGTTACACTCAGGAACATAGAAGACTTGGAGAGACGCTATGAATGACACAACATCCATCAAGGTAGAAGCGCATTACAGCGAGATTGGGTCAGAAATCGAGTGGGACATTGTGGAGTACAAGCCGGGTGCCCAACGACATGTACTTGATACACTCGAAAGTGAGGTTGATGCTCGCTGCAAAGCAGCCTGCATTGCCTTTGAGACTTATATGAAATCAGTGGGAATTTCTACGCAAAAATAGGCAATACATTATCTTTAACTATCTCCATTCCCTGCGTCATCATTGTTGATGACCATCACGCCGCCTCTGTGACGTAAAGTATTCTATAACATCGATGAGAAGCATGCCAGTATGAGACAATCGCCCAATTCTCACCCTGTTTCTATCATCTCGCCAATCGGTAGACTTAGATATAATTTCTATAGAAGACAGTATCTCCCTGAGCAGCTCTAACTTTTCCTTAAGCTCATCTTGCTCGCAACCATCAGTTTCTTCTAACAAAAGCGTTCCTGTTTCAGCAATTCATATAGTATATGCTGACATAGCAAAGCTCGTAGGACCACAACGTTGCTCACACCTGCACAATTCCGGAAAATCACTCCGTAAAAGTAATAAAAATCAACTAGACAACTCATAAAAGAAGCTAAGCAATGACTAGATTTCTAATACATTGCTTGTAAAAATACCAGTCAGATGCTTTGCTAGACGCCTTTGTCCCGTTCCTAAGTAAAAGTCGTTGTCACCAAGAAATCTCACCGTACCTTGATATGGTCGCAATTTGGTCGCACAGTTAATGCCTGAGAGGCAGCTATGTCCAGCATTACGCAACTTTAAGTGACTGATTTTCATAAAAACCGCATTGCAAGCGCGGCCGCCAATTAGATCAGATCGAACTTAAAATCCCTCGGTGGCAACACCGTGCCGGTTCGAGCCCGGCTCCGGGCACCAACCCTATCGATGTCTTACGTGACTCACTCCCTCGATGACCTGCCTTGTGGTGGTGTTCTGGTCGCGTTCTGGTCGCGCAGCCCACTTTAGCCATCTAGCCGTTGGCGTTGCACGCCAGACGCTTTCCCTGCCCCGCCCCGTCTTTCATCGTCCTCTGATCGCCCTCTTGTCGCTTTGTCATCGCCTTCTCATCGTTCCCCACATCCTTGCTCATCGCTTGCGCCGAAATATCAATAATGGCGAATAAAGAAATACCTCCTATAGTGAATTGTGCCAGTTCAGTTCACGGACGGCAGAGCGCCATATCGCCTCGATGGAGTGAGCGCGGGCCTTCACAGGGTTCAGGGACGACTTCCAGGAGATGCCACATGAAACGCACGCTAGTCGGATCGACCATGATCGCCGCATTTGTGATGGCGGGCAGCACCTTCGCCATGGATTCGGAAGCCCTGCAGGAGCACATGCAGGAAATCGAGGAGAAAGCCCAGCAGAACAGCGAAGAGGACCGGGTGGAAGCCCTCGAGCAACAGGTCGAGGACCTCAAGGAGCTCATTCACAAGATGATGGAAGAGGACGCTGCCGCCTGAGCCTTTGGCGCTGAGCCTTGCCAAGTCATGACGTGCGGCCATGACGTGCGACCATGACTCACCACAATGACTCACCATGATGAAAGGGGCCCCAGGGACGGGGCCCCTTTCCGTTGTCAGCCACCTGGACACCGTCCCTCGAGACATCATTTGGCTCGGGACGGCACGCGAGCCTGCGTGGTAAACTTCACCCCCATTTTCATCAGCACTGCACGGTCTTCAGCATCTTGAGCGACAATGCTTCTCTACCCCGAGATCCCCTGCCCGACGATCTCGGACAGCGTATGACGGCGCCTCCCACCGCCCACCCTCAACCGGCTCGAGAGCCGGCCCCAGGCCGACAGAGAGGCTGAACCATGCTGCTCGGACGCCTGCGCGACCCTTTCATCAATCACCGCCATCGCCGCCTCTTCCACGTACTCCGGGTCAGTCTGGCACTGATCGTGACCTTTGCCATCGTCCAGACGTTCCCCTTCCAGCACAGTGGCTGGGCGCTGGTGAGCACGGTCATGGTGATGGGCAACCTTCCCCATATCGGGGGCGTACTGGACAAGGGGCGCCAGCGCCTGGCCGGCACCCTGATCGGCGCCGCCCTCGGCCTGGCGCTGATCATCCTCCCGCTGCCAGGCTGGGGGGTACAACTCGGCGCACTGATCGGCATCGCCATCGCCACCTGGGTGGTCTTCGGCGGTCGCCAGGCCTACAGCGGACTGATGTTCGCCATCAGCCTGCTGCTGGTGATCGGCGACGGCTCGCAACAGCTCAGCGTGGCACTCTGGCGAAGCGCCGACGTACTGCTCGGCACCCTGGTCGGCATCGGCGCCACCCTGGTCTTCCTGCCCCACAAGGCCACCGACATGCTGCGCTTCCTGCTGGCCGACTGTCTGGATCGCATGGCGCGGCTGTATCACACCCACACCAGCGCCACATCGGCACCGGGCATCGATACCCAGGCACTGTTCAAGGCCGCCAGCCAATTGCTGGTCAAGCAGCGCGGACTGACCGACGCGGTCCACCGCGAAGGACGCCTGACCCGCGGCGAGGTCGACGAGCTGATCTCCTACCAGCGACGCATGCTGTCCACCCTGGAGCTATTGCTCGAGACCCACTGGACCACGCGCGCCGGTCACGAACAGATCGATGCCATGGCAGGACTGCGCGATCAGCAGCACGCCCTGGCGCGGGATCTCGGCACTCTCGCCTTCGAGGTGCGCACCGGACGCCCGGTCACGCTCGAGGTCACGCCCTTCGCGCTGGACGATTTCGCCGACCTCGCCTCCACGGCACGCGCCGAGGATGGCAGAATGCTGTTCAGCCCCAGCGGCTATCTCTGGCTGAACCGGGAGCTGGCCCGCCTGACCGAAGCGACCGCCCGCCGCCTGGGCGGACTCGAGCGACTACCCAGCAGGCGCCTGCGCCGCCGCGCCCCCCGACACGGGCTCCACCGAGCCCCCTCTTTCGACCGCAAGGAAGGAACCACGCATGGCAAACGCCCCTCTTGACGTCCTCATCATCGGTGGCGGCGTCGCCGGTCTGGCGATGGCCCTGGAGATCGCCGATCGCCGGCCGGTCACCCTGCTGCGCCCCGGTGTCGAGGCGCAAGGTGCCAGTCGCTGGGCCCAGGGTGGTATTGCCGCGGTGTTGTCGCCTCAGGACGACATCGAGGCCCACATCCAGGATACCCTGATTGCCGGGGACGGGCTGTGCGATGAAGCGGCGGTGCGCTTCACCGTGGAAAACGGCCCCGACGCCATCGCCTGGCTGTTGAGCCTTGGCGTGCCCTTCACGCCGGATCCCGAGGCGGCCAGCGGTTATCCCTACCACCTCACGCGGGAAGGCGGCCACAACGCTCGCCGAATCATCCACGCCGACGACGCCACCGGCCGGGCCGTGACCGACACCCTGCTGGCCCGGGTGCGCGCCCATTCGCAGATCACGCTGCGCGACGACCTGATCGCCGTCGAACTGCTCACCGATGACCTGGGCGCCTGCTGCGGTGCCCGCTGCCTGGATGCCCACCAGCGCCCTCACGACCTTGTCGCCCAGGACACCGTCCTGGCTACCGGCGGCGCCAGCGGGCTCTACCTGCATACCACCAGCCCCGCCCCGGCCAGTGGCGAGGGCATGGTCATGGCCTGGGAGATCGGCGCCGAACTGATGAACCTGGAGTTCCAGCAGTTCCACCCCACCTGCCTGTTCGATCCACAGGGACCGCCCTTTCTGGTCAGCGAGGCGGTAAGAGGCGAAGGCGGCCTGCTGCTGAACGTGCGTGGCGAGCGGTTCATGCCCGCCATCGATGAGCGCGCCGAACTGGCCCCGCGAGACGTGGTCGCCCGCGCCATCGACGCCGAGATGCAGCGCACCTCGAGCGACCATGTGCTGCTGGACATCCGTCACCTCGGCGACGCCGCCATACGTCACCACTTCCCCACCATCCACGCCCACTGCCTCACACGTGGCCTGGATATCACCACCCAGGCCATCCCGGTGGTGCCGGCGGCCCACTATAGCTGCGGCGGCGTCGCCACCGACCATCGGGGAGCCACGCGCGTGGCGGGGCTCTACGCCATCGGCGAAGTCGCCTGCACCGGACTGCACGGCGCCAATCGCATGGCCAGCAACTCATTGCTCGAGTGCCTGGTCTACGCCAGATCCGCCGCTCGCCACCTGAGTGAGCCGGCGCCGGGACGCACCTTGACACCACGGCCGAGCGCAACAACCGGAGATCGACAGGTTTCCAGCGAGAAACTCGCCTCGTTGCGCCAGCGCGTCCGCCAGATCATGAGCGCGAGGGTCGCCATCGTGCGCCAGGACGAAGGGCTAGCCGAGGCACGCACGACCCTCGAGCAACTGGAATCGGAGTTTCATGACCTGACTCGGGGCGGCGCCGCGAGTGTCGAGCTGCACGCCTGTCGCCAGGCGCTCACTCTGGCCAGTCTGACGGTCGCCAGCGCCTGCACCAGGCGAGAATCCCGGGGGCTGCACTACAATCCGGACTGCGCACGCCACGCGGACCGGACACCGCAACCGTCACGCCAGATCAAACCCGCCTGAGGCAAGGTCGCCGGCCCTGCTCAGCTCACGGGCCCCGGCCGCCGCGACCATCGTCGTCCAGGTAACGGCTGTCGTTGAAGGTGGCGACCCAGTGTGGGTGGTAGAACATCAGAATGCTCAGCAGCATGCCGCTGATAAAGGCCTCCGACGGCATCAGCAGCGGCAGGAAACGCGCGTACTCGCTGGCCTGGAATAACGCTGACGGGTCACTGGCGCCGAGCCGCGTCAACCCCAGCACCGCGAGCCCCGAAGCCAGTGCCGACAGCGCCGCGCACCAGAACCCGCCGATAAACAGGAAAACCATGGGATGAGATGGCAGCCGTCGATCGACCAGGCGCCAGATCAGCACCGTCACCAGCATCGGTACCAGGCCGGTGACCACCAGATTGACGCCCAGCAGTGGCCAGGCGACGCGCCCGGTCAGCACCAGTGACAGATTGACCAGCAGACAGCTCAAGAGCGCCAGGGGGCCTCGAAAGACCAGCGTCATCAGAGTGGTGAACAGCAGGTGCAGACTGAGCCAATCGACCGCCTGGGCCCTTAGTTGCCACAGCATCGCCACCATCAGCGTTGCCGCCAGCCAGCGATGCTGCAGGCCAGTATCTTGAAAGAGGGCGCGCCAGGGACGCTGGAAAAGGGCAAGCACCAGGGCCGACAACGCCACCCCCGCGCAAACCCAGATCAGCCAGGGGGCAAGGATCACCTGAGCAAAGGACATGGCCCCTCCTCTTCCTGCTGCCTACCTGTGCGGGCGATTCCGGCTCGGTTGGCATGCCTGGGTGAGTGACCGGACCAGGCGCCGGGCGTAGAAAGAACGGCCGGCGCCCTTGATGCCGGCTCAGGCAAAGACGACGGTCTTGTTGTCGTGGATCAGCACCCGATCCTCGAGGTGCCAACGCAGCCCCCGTGCCAGCACGGTCTTTTCTACATCGCGCCCGAAACGCACCAGGTCATCCGGCGTATGACAGTGACTGACCCTGTGAATATCCTGCTCGATGATCGGCCCGGCGTCGAGTTCCTCGGTGACGTAGTGGCAGGTCGCACCAATCAGCTTGACGCCGCGCTGGTAAGCCTGGTGATAAGGCTTGGCCCCGGCAAAGGATGGCAGGAAGCTATGGTGAATGTTGATGACTCGCCCACTGTAGCGCTCGCACAGATCAGGCGGAAGAATCTGCATATAGCGCGCCAGCACGATACTGTCGGCCTCGGACGCCTCGACCAGACGCTCGACCTCGGCGAAGGCGGCACTCTTGTCGTCTGCCGAAACCGGCACATGATGGTAGGGAATACCGTGCCACTCGACCATCTTGCGCATGTCGTCATGGTTCGAAATCACCGCCGCAATCTCGCAATCGAGCTCTCCAGCGGTCCATCGATACAACAGATCCACCAGGCAATGAGATTCCCTGGAAACCATCAGCACGACGCGACGCTTCTGACGAGTGTCGCGCAGCGCCCAGTCCATCTCGAATTCACGCGCTACCGGCGCAAAGGCCTCGCACAGGGCTTCCTTCGACATGCCGATGGAGTCGGCCAGGATTTCGTAGCGCATGAAGAAGCGACCAGAGGCCAGGTCCGAGTGCTGATTGGCCTCGGTGATGGAACCACCGTGGCCAGCAATGAAGTTCGACACCCTGGCGACAATACCCAGTCGATCGGGACACGACACGACCAGACGATAGAAATGGGACATAACACCTGTATCCTTGGACCAACTCTCGGTGACCAACCTTGCACCACCATGGGGAGGGGCGATGAGCACGCCCATTCGGGGCATGCATTGTAGCGAAAAGTGAGATGGCGAACGACCGCTGCACGGGTCCTTTGACCTCTCGCGTTGAGTCGTGCGCGGTCGATCCCGTATAGTGAAATGAACACCGTCCACGATGCCGAGCATGATGCCGATTCCGCGAGCCCAGATTCGACCACGACGCCGCCCACCGGTGCATTTTCTGCCCCTGGGAGGCTGTGGCGAGATCGGCATGAATCTAAGCCTGTACGGCTATCAGGACGCCTGGATTGCCGTCGACTGTGGCATGCTTATTCGCCAGGACCTTCCTGGTGAGCCGCTCCAGGTGCCGGACACCTCGATACTGGATACCCGCGGCATCCGTCCGCAGGCGCTGCTCATTACCCATGGCCACGAAGATCATATCGGTGCCGCCGCCTGGCTATGGCCACGCTGGGCCTGCCCTATTCTGGCGACCCCTCTGGTCGCCGCCATGTTGCGCGTCAAGTTCGGCGAACGGGGACTTCCCACCGACGCGATAGACGTCATCGAACCCGGGGACGCCAGGGACATCGCAGGGTTTTCCCTCCGCTTCCTGCCGCTGACCCATTCCATCCCGGAAAGCTGCGCCCTGCTCATTCAGGCAGGCAACTCGCGCATCCTGCATACCGGCGACTGGAAACTGGACCCAGAGCCGCTGATCGGCCAGCCGGTGAACGAAGATCTGTTTCGCGCCCTCGCGCCGGTCGATCTGGTGGTGGGTGATTCCACCAATGCCAACGTGACCGGCCATTCACGCAGTGAAGGCGAGGTCGCAAGGGCCATGGTGTCTACCATCTCCCGCTGCCAGGGCCGCGTTGTCGTTTCCTGCTTCGCCAGCAATCTGGCTCGGGTCCTGGCCATCGGCCGCGCCGCTGCTCGTTGCGGACGTCGGATCAGCCTGCTCGGGCGCTCCATGGAGCGCATGGTGGGCCATGCCAGGCAACTGGGCTATCTCGACGACTTTCCAGCGCTGGTGCCCGTCAGCGACCTGGGCTATCTACCACCCGAGGAAGTACTGGTCATTGCCACGGGGAGCCAGGGCGAACCCCGCGCCGCGCTGTCGCGCCTTGCCCAGGGAAGGCACCCCCACTTCGAGCTGACCACTGGCGATACCGTCATCTTCTCGGCCAAGGCCATTCCCGGCAACGAGCACCTTATCGAGCGGCTCAAGCGCGGCCTGGCGCGCTTTCAGGTCACCATCATCGATGATGCCAGCCACCCCGAACTGCATGCCTCCGGGCACCCCGCACAGCAGGAACTGGAACGCTTCTATCGCTGGCTCCAGCCGACCAGGCTGCTGCCGGTCCATGGCGAGGAAAACCATCAGTCAGCGCATCAGGAACTGGCCTCTCGCCTGGGCATCGAGGCTCCGCTGGCACCTCGCAACGGCGATCTGATCCGCTTCGACCAGGGCGGCCTGACCCGCGAGGAAAGCTTCCCTCTGTCTCAGTGCATCATCGAACGCGGGGGCATCGACCGGCGTCAATCTCCGGCACATGCGCGCAATCGCCACGGCGTACTCTTCCTCGCCATCAGCCTGGTGGCGACCGACACCGGCTGGGCCAGAATTGGCCGGCTGATGATCGACTCAAGCCAGACCAGCCCCCTGGACGAGGACAATTTCATCGACTGGCTCGACGAACAACTCGACGACCTGGCCGTCGATACCCTGTCGGCGCTCCGTCGTGGCCTCTACCCTCGTATTCAGGCCTGGCTGGGCGAACACTTGCAGCGTCTGCCACAGGTCGAACTCCAGTTGATGGCGAGCGATATCGAAGGCATCGCCGGCGACGTCTGAGCCTCCCCCCTATAAACAAAACAACCGGCCCTGGACGTTTCCAGGGCCGGTCGCGGCTCGACGTTCGCCGTACTTGTGGCCGTGCCGTCACCATTCACGCGCTTTGCGTCATGCACGCGCCTTGGTGACACAGCGGCCAAGCTGCACTGGCGACGCGACACGTCCGTGCAAGGTCAGGTCAACCGAACTCGCGTGACCACACCTGCGCCAGCAGAATCACTTGGCGTTCTTGGGCGGACGTCCACGCTTGCGCTTGGGCTGCTCCGATACGAGATCATCCAGCGACAGGCCGGCTTCGGTGATCTGCTCACGGATCTCCGCCAGCTTCTGGGCCTTCTGCATCTCTTCTTCCTGGCGCTGGCGCTCCTCGTCGCGCTTCTGATCGATGACCTCCTCGACCACTTCCGCCAGTTTTTGCAGCTGTTCCATGCTCAGTTGACGAGCCGCTGCCCGTGCCACGTTCTTGTTTCTCGCAATGCGTTCCAATGATTCGCTGGACATAGCTCACTCCATAGCTTTGACACCAAGCGGCGCACGCCGCAATTCACTTGAAGAAAAGTATATGCAACCGGCCACTCTTGGCAAGAAATGCTGGAGATTTTTCCTTGTCAATTACCGAAATATTGGCGGTCTTTATACGTCAACAGCGAGCTCATTGGACGAGCCCAGTCACCCCTTGACCGGTCAATATTGGTTGAAACGCTGACACCTCGAGGAAAAAAGACAGCGGCCAGGATACAAAGAGCGGGCGCCCAAGGCGCCCGCGCAGGTAAGGAAACAAACGGTCACTTGGCGAAAGCGCTGTCAGCCACCGGTCATGTTCATGAAGCGAACCACCTGAACATCCCCATCGGTGGTGAAATGGTGCCGCTCAGGCTTTAGCGGCATCGCCTCCACGATGGCGGCCTTGAGCTTCTCCATGTCACCGGGGTAGCGCCTCAATACCGCCCTGAGATCCACCGAATGCTCGTTGCCAAGGCACAGCAGCAGGCGTCCCTCCACCGTGACCCGAACACGATTGCAGGAAGCACAGAAGTTATGGCTATGGGGCGAGATGAATCCGACCCGAGTCTCGCTATCCTCCATACGGTAGTAGCGAGAAGGCCCTGCGGTGGCTTCCGTCGTGGCCATCAGGGGGTAGCGCTGCTCGATCCTTTCGCGCACCTCGTCACTTGAACAATAGGTCTCGGCACGGGAATGGTCGGACACATCGCCCAGCGGCATCTCCTCGATAAAGCTGATATCCAGCCCCTCTGCCCTGGAGAACTCGACAAGATCCAGCACCTCGTCTTCGTTGCGCCCCTTGAGCACCACCGCATTGAGCTTGATGCGCTCAAAGCCGGCCTGCCGAGCGGCGCTGATGCCGTCCAGCACCTTGTCGAGATCACCGGTACGCGTCAGCCGTCGAAAGCGCTCGGGATCCAGCGAATCCAGACTGATGTTGAGACGCTTCATGCCGCCCTGGCGCAGCGCCTCGGCATGCCGCCTCAGGCCCGCCCCGTTGGTGGTCATGGCAAAGTCCCGAAGCCCCGGCAAGGCCCCTATACTGGACACCAGTTGCTCGATATTGCGACGGACCAGCGGCTCCCCCCCGGTCAAACGAATCTTTTCCACGCCGAGCTCGGTGAAGGCTTGCGCCACCTGGGCGATTTCCTCCAGCGTCAGCACCTGGGCACGTGGCAGGAAGGTCATCTCCTCGCTCATGCAGTAGACGCAGCGAAAGTCGCAGCGGTCGGTGACAGACAATCGGACGTAGGTCACCCGGCGACCGAAACTATCGATCAACTGTTGTGTCATTGCGAAGCGACCTCCCAACGCTTGGCGTCATCATGATCCTGACGACGTTCAGATACCCAGTAATCGCCGCTTTCGGTGTGCTCCTTCTTCCAGAATGGCGCCCGGGTCTTCAGATGGTCCATCAAGAATTCGCAGGCTTCGAAGGCGGCACGCCGATGGGCGCTGGCCACCACCACCAGTACGATGGGATCACCGGGCTCCAGACGACCGATCCGGTGGATCAGGGTTACCTCATCGAGCGGCCAGCGCTGTCGCGCCTCAGCTTCGATCTCGGCCAGCGACGCTTCGGTCATGCCGGGATAATGCTCAAGCGTCAGCGCCGTGACGTCCGGGCGTTCATTGAAGTCCCTGACCAGTCCGGTGAAGCTGACCATCGCTCCGATGTCGGTGCGATGCTCAAGCATCCGGCGCTGTTCATGGCCCGCATCGAAGGTCTCATGCTGCACGCGTATCATCGATCAGCCTCCTGTCACCGGCGGGAAGAAGGCCACCTCGTCCTCACAGGTCAGACGGGTACCGTCACTCGCCATCACCTGATTGACGGCGCACAGCACACGCCCTTCATCCAGCCCCTTGAAGCGATCATCCAGGGTCTTCAGTGCCTGCTTGAGACCGGCAACATCGGCACTGGGCAACCTGTCCAGTGGCACCGATGCTTCACCGACGCCAAGCCTTTCGCGCAGTTCAGCCAGGCACTTAACCCTGACACACTGCTCCGCGGCGGACGCAAGCCCCAGGGTCAACGCCGGGCTGTTCTCGGGGCTGGTCACGATCGGCGTTGCCGTCGCAGCGGTCGCGGTCGCGCTCCGACGCAGATAGTCACCGGACTTGCCACCCTGCTTGGCATCCACGTGGATTTCGCCGATCTCCATCTCCTTGTCCACCGCCTTGCACATGTCGTAAAGGGTGAGACAGGCCACCGATACGGCCGTCAGGGCTTCCATCTCGACCCCGGTCCGTCCGGTCAGACGGCAGGTGGCGGACACCCTGACACAGCTGGATTCGGCGTCGATCTCGAAGTCGACGCTGACCTTGGACAACGCCAGCTGGTGGCAAAGCGGGATCAGCTCGTGGGTGCGTTTCGCGGCCTGAATACCGGCAATCCTGGCGGTCGCCAGCACGTCGCCCTTGGGCAACTTGCCATCGCTCAACAGCGCCAGAGTCTCCGGCGCCATGGAGATGCTTCCGGTCGCCGTCGCCTCCCGTCGGGTCGCTGCCTTGTCGCCGACATCGACCATGTTGGCTTCGCCGCGTGCGTTGAGATGGGAAAGCGTCATGTTCAAGCCTCAGGAAAATCGAAAGAGAGGGAGTACCATCACGATATCATCGATGGACGCCGAGTCCGTATCCTCGGGAATCTCGACCAGGCAATTGGCCGAGACCATGGACGACAGAATACCGGAACCCTGATTGCCTGTATTGACCACCCGCAAGGTCCCGTCCGCATCACAGTGAAAGACACCGCGACTGTAGTCCGTACGTCCGACCCTGCTGCGAAAGGCGCTACCGGCCACGGCCTTCCAGCGTGGCTGAGTGGGTGAGCGCCCTTCCAGAGCCGCCAGCATCGGCACCACAAACACCAGACAGGTCACCATGCAGGCCACCGGGTTACCCGGCAGTCCCAGCAAGGGTGTCTCGTCGGGGCCAATCACCCCACATGCCATGGGCCGGCCTGGCCGCATGGCGATCCGCCACAGGGTCAACCTGCCAAGGCGCTCCACCGCTTCCCGGGTGTGGTCCGCCTGCCCCACCGACACTCCGCCACTGGAGACCACCAGATCCGCGGTCCGGGCGGCGTCAGCGAGCTGTTCGACCAGGGCGTCGGTGTCATCGGCGACGATGCCGAGATCGATTACCTCGGCGCCATGCTCCTGCAACAACCCCATCAGAGAATAGCGGTTGGCATCATAGATCGCCGCCTGGGCGCGTGCCTCACCGGGTGCCGTAACCTCATCGCCGGTGGAGAACACGGCTACCCGAGGACGTCGCCGCACCCGGACCTCGGCCTGCCCGAGAGACGCCAACAGGCCAAGCGCGGCGGCTTCGAGGCGCCTGCCTGCTGCAATGGCCACCTGGCCGGCACGCAGATCCTCGCCCGCCTGGCGCACGTTCTGCCCCTGCTTGACGCGGTCGGCGCGTGTCACCCTCACACGATCGCCATCTCGCTCGAGCTGTTCGAGCATGACCACGGTGTCGGCCCCTGGCGGCAAGGGCGCCCCCGTGGTGATGGCAATACACTCACCGTCGCCCAGGCGACCCTGAAAAGGCTGCCCCGCCAGGGCTTCTCCCACCTGGAGAAAGACCTCGCCGGGCTCCTCGGTCGACCAGTTGAGCGCCACCCCATCCATCGCGGAGTTGGTATGCCCGGGCACATCGAAGGGCGCTTCTACCGCCTCGGCCAGCACTCGGCCGTGGGCCCTGGCCAGGGGCACCTTTTCCGCCGCCAGGCGACCAGCCACCAGCGTCAACAGGGCATCGCGCGCCTCCACGACGCCGAGCATGCGCTCACCAAGATCGAAACAGGAGAGCGTTGTCATGACGGTTCTCCTCCCTGGTGCGCGACAAGCCATTCGGGCCACCGCCTCACCCAGGCCTGGACCCAGGCGGCGATGGCGTCATGATCATTGAGATCGAGCGCATCGCCCCTGGTCGCCAGGGGGGCGTCACTGGCGACGGCCTGAATCCATGGATCGTCTTCCGCCATCAGCGGCTTTTCCAGCGCCGGCCGATGGAGCTCCAGCTTGGGTAAAGGCCAGTCCTTGAAGCCCTCGACCAGCACCAGTTGCGGTTCCAGCGGCGCGACCATGGCCAGCAGGGTTGCCAGATCGGCCTCTTCGCCCCCCGGCGTCTCCATCATCAATGCCAGCCGGGCGCGGGAGGCGATCAGGACAGGTTCGGCCCCCGCCATACGCAGGCGATGACTGTCCTTGCCAGGCTGGTCTACCTCGAAGCGGTGGTGGGCGTGCTTGATCACCGCCACCTTGAGCCCGGCGCCCTTCAACATCGGTACCAGACGTTCGAGCAGGGTGGTCTTGCCGGTCCCGCTCCAGGCGGCGATGCCCAACAGCGGCTGATCGGGGCGCAAGCTCAGCGCCTGCGTCATGAGTCACGCTCCTGACGACACGCCTCCAGCCGTCGTCTTTCCTCTTCGGTGTTGAGATTGGCGAAGGCGGCAGCGCAGTCGCTGACGTCGACCCGGTCCCAGCGGTGGCGATCGTACCAGCGGTCGATCTTGCGTTCGCCCTGCTCGAGCACCGCCGCCAGATCCTCATGCAGGTGACGGGACAGCAACGCCACCACGGGGTGCAGCCGCTCTCCGTCATGGGCGACGACAATATCCAGCCCATCGCGCCAGCCAGCCACCAGCCGGGGCACCAGATCGGCGGGCAGCGCCGGGCTGTCGCAGGGCACCACCACCACCCAGGGCGTAGAGGACGCGACCAGACCACTGTAGATGCCCATCAAGGGTCCGTGGTAGCCCGCCTGGTGATCCTCGACCACTCGATCGGCGAGAGCCGCGTACTCGTCCAGATGGCGATTGGCATTGATCATCACGCTAGCCACATGGGGCTTCAGACAGGCAACGGCGTGCGCCGCCAGCGGCTTGCCGTCGAACGGCACCAGCCCCTTGTCGACTCCCCCCATGCGTCGCCCCTGGCCTCCCGCCAGAACCACGCCGCTTATCTCCTTCGCGTCCAGCCTCGCCACCATTGCACCTCTTTTATTGGTCGTCGACAGCATCCTCCATGATGCCTTAGCCACCCGCAGGCTGCCATGAGCGTATCGGGGTAGACAGTAGACGCCAGGGATGTCGGACAGCGACGTTAGCGGGTATCATGTGTCCATCATTATGCACAACATCGGCTTTGCCGAGACGGGAAACAGGATGGAAGACAGTTTCGACGTCGGCGCCAGATTGCGCCAACTACGACAGGAAAAGCAGCTTTCTCAACGCGAACTGGCGAAAAGAGCCGGCGTGACCAACAGCACCATTTCGCTGATTGAGCTTAACAATGTGAGCCCATCGGTCAGCTCGCTTAAGAAGATTCTTGACGCTTTGCCGGTATCGATCAGCGCCTTCTTCGCGGGTGACGAACCGAACCACCCCAGCCCCTTCTATCGCGCCGCGGAGCTCACCGAGATCGGCGATGGCCATCTGTCCTGGCGGCTTGTCGCGGCCAGACGCCCGGACCGACGCATGTCGGTGCTCCACGAGCGCTATCCGCCCGGAGCCGATACCGGCGAAGAGATGCTTGAACACGACGGCGAGGAAGGCGGCGTCATCATCACCGGCGAGATCGAGATCACCGTCAACGGCGAGACAGGTCTGCTCGGCCCCGGCGACGCCTACTACTTCGACTCACGCCTGCCCCATCGGTTTCGCAACCTGGGGGATCAGGAATGCGTGATTGTCAGTGCGAACACCCCCCCCACCTTTTCCGATGGCGGAGAGCAGCTGCACCATTGAGAAATGCCTTCGACAGGGCATGATTGTCAGTGCCCTGTCGCCAACACCTTCCCCCCCCCCCCCACCTTTTCCGATGGTGGAGAGCAGTTGCACCATTGATGAAAGACTACGGCAGGGCATGATTGTCAGCGCCCTGTCGATAACACCTGTCCCCCCACCTTTTCCGATGGTGGAGAGCAGCTACATCATTGAGTGAACCTGTAGGCAAGCAGCTGCACCATTGATGAAAGACGACGACAGGGCATGATCGTCAGTGCCCTGTCGCCAACAGCCGATGGCCCGGCTGTCGCGCCGGGCCATGGTAATAGCAGGGCTCATTCGTCCTCGCTGGCCCGGGGCAACACCAGGTTGAGGGCGATGCCGATCAAGGCGGCGAGGCTGACCCCCTGCAGGGCGAACTGGCCATCGCCGAACTGCATCCCACCGATGCCGAACACCAGGATCAGCGAGACCACCACCAGGTTACGCGGGGCGGTCAGGGGTTTGCCGGCGCGCACCAGGGTATTCATGCCGACCACCGCGATGGAGCCGAACAGCAGGGTCATGATCCCGCCCATCACCGGGGTAGGAATGGTCTGCAATACTGCCCCCAGCTTGGCGACGAAGGCCAGGGTGATGGCTACCAGTGCGGCGGACACCATGAACATCGGATTGAAGGCGCGGGTCAGGGTGACCGCCCCGGTGACCTCCGAGTAGGTGGTGTTGGGCGGCCCACCGAACAGCGCCGCCGAAATGGTCGCCAGGCCGTCGCCCAACAGGGTGCGATGAAGGCCTGGTTTCTCCAGGTAGTTGCGTCGGGTCACCGAGCCGATCGCCACCATGTCACCGATATGCTCCACCGCCGGCGCGATGGCGACAGGAATCATGAACAGGACCGCCGCCCAGTGAAAGCTCGGCGCGGTGAAGGATGGCAACGCCAGCCAGGCCGCCTCACGTACCGGGCTGAAGTCGACCACCCCCATCAGCAATGCCATCAGATAGCCGGTGACGATACCCCCCATGATCGGCACCAGGCGCAACAGACCGCGCCCGAAGACCGCCAGGATCAGCGTCACCAGCAGGCTCGACATGGACAGCACCATGGCCTGGGTGTAACCGATGGTCTCGCTGTTCTCGCCGGTGGCCATGCTCACCGCGACCGGTGCCAGGGCAAGACCGATGACCATGATCACCGGTCCTACCACCACCGGCGGCAGCAGCCGATGCAGCCACCCCGTCCCCTTCAGCCGAACCGCCTGGGAGATCGCCACGTAGACGAAACCGGCAGCGATCAGCCCGCCCAGGGTGGCAGAGACACCAAAGTGGGCGATGGAGCCCTGAATAGGGGCAATAAAGGCAAAGGACGACGCCAGAAACACCGGAACCGTCAGACGCGTGGTCAGATGGAACACTAGGGTGCCGATACCGGCGGTGAACATGGCGACGTTGGGATCGAGGCCGGTCAGCAATGGCACCAGCACCAGGGCGCCGAACGCCACGAATAGCATCTGGGCACCGACCAGCGCCAGCCGAGGCAAGGAATCCGCCGATGGGGCGACGGGCGAGGAAGAGGACGAGGGGTCTGACATGGAGGGCTCCGCGGTGGACAAACGCCGGCTATGGTACCAACGCACGCGCAACGTTTCGGCAAAATTTTGCGCGTCTTTCGACGCCACCGCCAACGCTTGGCAGACGCTCCTCTCATCCAGCCTGCGCTATCCAGCCGGGGCCATGAATTGCCCACAAGGCACCGGGCCCCCGCTGTCTCCAGCGAGGGCCCGGCGTCCTGCACATCAGGGGCCATGCACGAAAGGCGACCTGCGAAGCGCCGTCACCTGCGCACAAGTCCCCGTCCTACTCACGGGTACCGGCCGACATCCATTCCTCCATCATCTGCTCGTAGGGCACCGTGGTGCCCTGGGGCATTTCGTTGTCCAGCTTGGCCTTGGGCGCGCCGGGCTGGCTCAACCATTCTTCGGGGTCCTTGGGTTCATTGAGCACCGGCGCGTAGGTGGCAAACACCTTGGCCCGCGCCAGACGCGCCATGATGTTGTCGAGGTCACCGGCCAGATTATCCAAGGCCTCCTGGGCGGAGATGTCGCCATTGACCGCGGGGGCCAGATTCTGCCACCACAGCGGCGCCATGCGCGGATAGTCAGGCACGTTGGTGCCGGTAGGCGTCCAGTTGGACTCGTTGGGACTGCGGTAGAATTCCACCAGGCCACCCAGCTTCGGCGCCATCTCGGTCATCTGGTCGGAGAAGATGTCGGACCGGCGGATCGGCGTCAGCCCCGCCATCAGCTTCTCCAGCGAGACGGTCTTGGACACGGTGAACTGGGCAAACAGCCAGGCCGCGCTGCGCCGATCCTCCGGCGTCGAATCGAAGAAGGTCCAGGCCCCCACGTCCTGATAGCCGACTTTCATCCCCTCTTCCCAGTACGGGCCGGTGGGAGACGGCGCCATGCGCCACTTGGGATTGCCCTCATCGTCGGTCACCGCCACATCGGGACTGACCATGTCGGCGGTAAAGGCGGTGTACCAGAACATCTGCTGGGCCACGTTGCCCTGGGCCGGCACCGGCCCGGCCTCGCCGAAGGTCATGCCCTGGGCTTCGGGCGGCGCATAGTCTCGAAGCCACTCCACCATCTTGGTGACGGCGAACACCGAGGCCGGTGAATTGGTGGCGCCGCCACGGCTGACGCTGGCCCCCACCGGGTGGCTCTCTTCATCGACCCGAATGCCCCAGTCGTCTACCGGGTTGCCGAACGGCACCCCGGGACTGCCCATGCCGGCCATGGACAGCCAGGAGTCATGGAAGCGCCACCCCAGCGACGGATCCCGACGGCCGTAGTCCATGTGGCCGTAGACCTTCTGACCGTCGATCTCGCCGACGTGCTCGCTGAAGAACTCGGCGATGTCCTGATAGGCGGTCCAGTTGGTGGGCACACCCAGATCATAGCCGTAGATGTCCTTGAACTGTGCCTTCAGATCATCGCGCTGGAACCAGTCATAGCGGAACCAGTAGAGGTTGGCAAACTGCTGGTCGGGTAGCTGGTAGATGCTGCCGTCGGGCCCGGTGGTGTATTGAATACCGATAAAGTCGTCCAGATCGAGGGTCGGCAGCGTCAGGTCCTTCCACTCGTTGGCCATGGCCTCGCTCAGGTTGATGGTCGAGCCATAGCGAATGTGGGTACCGATGGCGTCCGAGTCGTTGACGTAGGCGTCATAGATATTGCGCCCCGACTGCATCTGGGTCTGCATGTTCTGCACCACATCACCTTCGCCGATGATGTTGTGGGTGACCTCGATACCGGTCAGCTCGGTAAAGGCCGGCGCCAGCACATCGCGCTCCCAGGTGTGGGTGGTCAGGCCCTCGGCGACGGTGTTGATCTCCATGCCTTCAAACGGCTCGGCAGCCTTGGCAAACCATTCCAGTTCAGCGATGCGTTCCTCGCGGCTCAGGGTCGAGTCCTTGAACACCTCGTCGGCCAGGCGCTCGATCACCGCCGTTCGATCGTCCTGGGCCAGGGCGCCGCCGCTGAGCAGCAATAGCCCCACAGCACCTAGTCTGGTCAGCTTGAGTCTAGCGTTCATGGTCACCTCTATTGTTGTCGTCGACCGTCAGGTCGATCGTTGTCGTCGAAGGGAGCCTGGCCCCCGCTAGCCCCATCGCAGCAGGACCAGCATCCACACCACCGATACGCCCAGCGCCAGCCACAGACTCAGGCTGGTGAAGCCCACGACCGCCAGATGGATGTAGGCCGCCGACAGCATGCCGATGAAGAAACGGTCCCCCCGGGTGGTGCTGATCGGCAGAAAACCGCGCCGTTCCCGCGTCGGCGATACCAGCTCCCAGGTCGTCATGACCACCAGCAACAGCGCAATGACACCAAAGAAGATCGCCGTGGGCAGGGTCCATACCATCCAGTCCATGTCGGTGCTCCTCAGGTCCGGCCCAGGGCAAAGCCCTTGGCGATGTGATGGCGCACGAAGAACACCACCACGATGCCGGGCACGATGGTCAGCACCCCGGCCGCCGCCAGGGTGCCCCAGTCGATGCCCGAGGCGGTCGAGGTTCGCGTCATCACCGAGGCGATGGGCTGGGCCTCGGTGGAGGTCAGGGTGCGTGCCAGCAAGAGCTCGACCCAGGAGAACATGAACAGGAAGAACAGCGTCACGCCGATGCCGGAGCGAATCATCGGAATGAACACCTGGACGAAGAAGCGCGGGAAGCTGTAGCCATCGATAAAGGCGGTCTCGTCGATCTCCTTGGGCACGCTGGACATGAAGCCTTCGAGGATCCATACCGCCAGCGGAATATTGAACAGACAGTGGGCCAGCGCCACGGCGATGTGGGTATCGAAAAGGCCCACCGTGTAGTAGAGCTGAAAGTACGGCAGCAGGAACACCGCCGGTGGCGCCATCATGTTGGTCAACAGCCAGAAGAACAGGTGCTTGTCACCGATGAAACGGTAGCGACTGAAGGCGTAGGCCGCCGGTAGCGCCACGCTCATGCTGATGGCCATGTTCATCAACACATAGGTGATCGAGTTGACGTAACCCATGTACCAGCTCGGGTCGGTGAATATCTTGGCGTAGTTGGCCAGGGTCAGCGATTGCGGCCACAGGGTCAGCTCGCCGAGGATCTCGCTGTTGGTCTGCAGCGACATGTTGACCAGCCAGTAGATCGGCAGCAGTACAAACACGATGTAGGCCAGCATCAAGAAGCCACGGCGAAAGCGTCGCCCTGTCGAACGGCCCTGCCGACGGCGGCGGGCCGCCTCCTTTTCGGCGCGCTTTCGCACCTGGTCGGGACTGGATGGCGTAGCGTCAGTCATGGCGAGCCCCTCCCTGCCGGTCCTTCTGCAGATTCATGATGGCGGTATAGAACACCCAGCAGACCAGCAGGATGATCAGGAAGTAGATCAGCGAAAAGGCCGCCGAAGGCCCTACATCGAACTGGGCGGTGGCCATGATCGCCAGCGATTGACTGAGGAAGGTGGTCGCGCTTCCCGGCCCGCCGCCGGTCAACACGAAGGGTTCGGCGTAGATCATGAAGGAGTGCATGAAACGCAGCAGCACCCCGATCACCAGGACGTTGGTGAGCTTGGGTAGCTGGATATAGCGAAACACCGCCCAGCGTGAAGCGCGATCGATGCGCGCCGCCTGATAGTAGGCCTCGGGAATCGCCTGCAGACCGCTATAGCAGAGCAGTGCGATCAGCGAGGTCCAGTGCCAGACATCCATCAGCACGATGGTCACCCAGGCGTCCAGCGGACTCGAGGTGATGTTGTAGGGATAGCCGATCTGGCGCAGGCTCCAGCCCATCAGACCGATGTCGCCACGGGTGAATATCTGCCAGATGCTGCCCACCACGTTCCACGGGATCAACAAGGGCAAGGTCACCAGGATCAACACCAGCGACGCCCGCCAGCCACGCTTGGGCATCAACAGAGCGATTCCCACCCCCAGCGGCACCTGAATCGCCAGGATGGTCAGCGAAAACGCAAACTGCCGGGCCAGCGCCGCCTGCAGCGCCGGATCGTTGAGCATCTTGACGAACCATTCGGTGCCGGTGAAGAAGCGGGTATTGGCGTCGAAGACGTCCTGCACCGAGTAGTTGACCACCGTCATCAGCGGCACGATGGCCGAGAAGGCGACCAGCGCCAGCATCGGCAGCACCAGCCACCAGGCGCGATTATTGGGAACCTTGTTCATGACGCCACCTCTACCCGGGATTCATCTACGTACAAAGTCAGCCATCTTTCGGGGAAGCGCACCGATACGCGCCCGGAAAGCGCGAGCCCGCCCTCCTCCACGCGCACCTTGAAGCGCGCCTGGTCTAGCGCCAGCGTCAAGATCGAGTAGGTCCCTAGATCCTGGCAGTGGTCCACCACGGCGCTGAGGGTGCCGCTCGTGCCGTCCTCGGCAAGCTCGATGAATTCCGGACGAATGCCCAGCTTGAGGTTATCGCTGCGTTCACGAGCACCAAGCAGCGACCGTCGCATCTCGGCGGACAGCTCGAGGCGCTGGCCGTCGATCAGGATGTTGTCGCCATCGATGCATGGCGTGAAGAAGTTCATGCCGGGACTACCGATGAAGTAGCCGACGAAGGTGTGAGCGGGGCTTTCGAACAGCTCGCGCGGGGTACCGAACTGGACGATTCGACCGTCGTACATCACCGCAATCTTGTCGGCAAAGGTCGAGGCTTCGAGTTGATCGTGGGTCACGTAGATCATGGTGATGGCGAAGCGCTGATGGATCTCCTTCAGCTTGCGCCGCAGCTTCCACTTGAGCTGCGGGTCGATCACAGTCAGTGGCTCGTCGAACAGGATGGCCGCCACATCATCTCGGACCAGGCCACGCCCCATGGACACCTTCTGTTTCTCGTCGGCGCTGAGGTTGCGTGCCTTGCTGGCCAGGCGGTCGGTCAGATCAAGGATATCCGCGACCTCCTCGACCCTCTCGCGAACCCGCTCCTCCGGGGTCTTCACGTTGCGCAGCGGGAAGGCCAGGTTGTCGTAGACCGTCATGGTGTCGTAGACCACCGGGAACTGAAACACCTGGGCGATGTTGCGCTCTTCGGGCGGCAGCTCGTTGACCATGACCCCGTCGAAGCGCACCTCGCCCTGGGAAGGCACCAGCAGCCCGGAGATGATATTGAGCAGGGTCGACTTGCCGCAGCCGGATGGCCCCAGCAGGGCATAGGCACCACCCTGCTCCCACACGTGATCCATCTGTTCGATGGCGTAGTCGCTGCGCTTCGAAGGCGACGCCGAATAGCTGTGCGCCAACTGTGAAAGGCGAATCTCGGCCATGCTAGCGCTCCTCCCCTGACGCCGACGCCGGCGGTGCCTGCCGTGACGACGGAAGCGGCGGACGCACCCCTCCGTCACCGGCTTCCGGCGGCACGTGCAGGGTCTTGCCATCCATGTCGAACACGAACAGGCGATGCACCGGTACATAGAGTGTGATCGGCTCATCCACACGAAAGCTGTGAACACCGGGAAGGTGCGCCACCAGCGACATCCTTTCGTTGCCCACGTGCAGGAAGGTCTCAGATCCACTGATCTCGGCCAGCTCGACCTTGACGTCAAGCGCCAGGTCATCGTCCGCCCGGGGCTGCATGGCCAGATGAGCCGGCCGCACACCGAAGCGGTAGCTGCCCTCGTCAAGCGCCGCCAGAGCTTCATCGAGCGGAAAGTGCACCTCGTCGTCAAAGCTCACCTCACCGTCGCGGATACGCCCTTCCAGCACATTGATGGGGGGTTCGGAGAACATCTCCGCCGCGGTCAGGGAGGCCGGCTGGCGGAACACCGTAGCGGTCGGGCCATGCTGAACCAGGCGCCCCTCGTGCAGAATTGCCGTATTGCCACCCAGCGCCAGCGCTTCCGCCGGTTCGGTGGTGGCGTAGACCGCGATGCAGTCACGCCGGGCGAACAAGGCACTCAACTCCTCGCGAAACTCCTCGCGCAGCTTGTAGTCGAGGTTGACCAGAGGCTCATCGAACAGCACCAGGTCCGCGTCCTTGACCAGTGCCCGTGCCATGGCGGTGCGCTGCTGCTGGCCACCGGACAGCTCCAGCGGCTGGCGGTCGAGCAGGCCTTCGATGTGCAGCAGCTCAGCGATCTCGTGGACACGCCGCTGGATCTCGCTCTTGGCGACACGGGCCAGCTTCAGCGGAGAGGCAATATTGTCGAAGACACTCTGGTGGGGGTAGTTGATGAACTGCTGGTAGACCATCGCCACGTTGCGTTGGCGCACCCCCTTGCCGGTCACGTCTTCACCCTGCATCAGGATGCGCCCCCGGGTCGGCTGGTCCAGCCCGGCCATCAGGCGCATCAGGCTAGTCTTGCCGGCCAGGGTGCGGCCCAGCAGGACATTGAAGGAACCCGGCTCCAGGGTCAGGCTGACGTCATCGATGTGGGTCTCGCTCGCCACCTTGCGGGTGACGCCGTCGAGGATCAGGGACATGGGCGTACTCTTTCGCGCAGAGGTTCCCCTCGTCTCCGAGGGGCGTCATCTGTACGGTAGTAGAGAATCTCTACTCGCCCGTGATGTTTTTAAACGAAAGGCCCCACCACGCGCTAGAAGACGCCCTTTTTATGTCTCATCCTCTTGTTTTTGCTTTTCTTTTCCACCTCCACCAACTTTTGTCTAATGCGAAAAGCCACCTCTCTGATAGCTGAGCATTGGTGCAGATGTTGTTTCCAGAAAAAAAAAGCGCCCAATGTTCGCAAAGGAACATTGGGCGCACGACGGAGGCGGGAGAACCCGCTGACGTCAGTTCAACAGCGTACGCACTGGCTTATCCAGCGCATCATCGACCTTCCCGTCCGCTCGCTCGACGCTGTCGTGTGCAGTATCCACCCGATCGGAAACCCCACCCCGAACATCGTCGACGTGATCCGCGACCCCGTCCCGGGCGTCATCGACACGATCATTGACGTTGTCCTTGGCGTTTTCCACGGCGCGATCTGCGGTGCAACGACCAGACACCCCCACCGTGGCCTCGAGTGCCGCATTCTTGGCGACCTTTTCAGCATCGCAGTCGGGGCGTATCCCCCCAGCTTGAACGCTTGCCGCCAGACTCAGAATTACTGCAGCACTAGCTGCCACACGCAACAACTTCATCCATGCCTCCTTGATTCTTGAATCAACCACCGACAGCCACAACGAGAGCGCGGCGTCTGTCCAGACGGACAATGGCTGAACTGCGTTCCCGCCCAACTGACTTGCGGACACAGCAAAGCAGACATTTCACCTGAAATGTCTGCTTTCGATCATAGGCATGAAACCACTGGGTAAAATGCCACCGCTGGATAGTCTGGCCGTGGCATTGGCGGGATATCGCGTGCTTAGCGGGTACCGAAGATCTTGTCCCCGGCGTCGCCCAGTCCCGGCACGATATAACCGTTTTCGTCGAGGCGCTCGTCCACCGAGGCGGTGTAGATCTCGATATCCGGGTAGGCTTCCTGAACGCGGCGGATGCCTTCGGGAGCTGCCACCAGCACGATCACTCGCATCAACTGGCAGCCACGGTCGCGCAGCATGTCCAGGGTGGCCACCATGGAACCTCCGGTGGCCAGCATCGGATCGATGACCACCGCCATGCGCTCGTCCAGGTCGTTGGCGAACTTGGAGAAATAGGGCACTGGCTCGAGGGTCTCTTCATCGCGGTAGAGACCGACCACGCTGACCCGTGCACTGGGAATCAGGTCGGTGACACCTTCCAGCATGCCTAGTCCCGCTCGCAGGATCGGTACGATGGTGACCTTCTTGCCCTTGAGCTGCTTGACGGTGATGGTCTCGCCACTCCAGCCATCGATGTCATAGTCCTGCAACTCCAGGTCCTGGGTCGCCTCGTAGGTGAGCAGTTTTGCCACCTCGCCGGCCAGTTCACGGAAGCTCTTGGTGCTGATGCCGGCTTCACGCATCAGACCGAGTTTGTGCTGGACCAGGGGGTGATCGATGGCATGGACGCTCATTGGCGAGTCCTCTTTGATAACGGGAGGTGGTGCTTGGACGACCTTCGTCGCATGGACGCGGGCGACAAATTGCGCGCCATTCTACCTGCAACGCCGCGTCAGGTTAACCCGCTGCGTGCACCGAAAGCCGGCGGACGTCCAGGCCGTCCGCCCAACACGTTCAGGGAGTCGGCGGCAGCTGCCAATCCACCGTGGATCTCCCGTGCTCGGCGAGAAAGGCGTTGGCCCGAGAGAAATGGTGATTGCCGAAAAAGCCGCGGTGGGCCGACAACGGCGACGGGTGCGGCGACTCCAGCACCAGATGACGCTCCTGATCCACCAGCGCCTTCTTCTGGCGGGCGTGGCTGCCCCACAGCAGAAAGACACAGGGCGGCGCCTCGGCGTTGACGGTCTCGATGGCGCGGTCGGTGAAGGTCTCCCATCCCTTGCCCCGGTGGGAGCCGGCGTTGCCCTCCTCCACCGTCAAGGAGGTGTTGAGCAGCAACACCCCCTGGCGCGCCCAGGCCTCGAGGTGGCCGTGGTTGACCGGCGTCACCCCCAGGTCCTGGGCCAGCTCCTTGTAGATATTGACCAGTGACGGCGGCGGCTTGATGCCCTCGCGCACCGAAAAGCACAACCCATGAGCCTGGCCAGGACCGTGGTAGGGATCTTGCCCCAGGATCACCACTCGTACCTCGTCCAGCGGCGTCAGCTCGAAGGCCCGAAACCAGTCCGACGAGTGCGGATAGATGGTCTTCCTGGCGGCCTTCTCTGCCGCCAGAAACGCCTTGAGCTGCTGCATGTAGGGCGCCTGGAACTCGGCTCCGAGCCAGCGCTCCCAGCTGTCGGGCAATACCTGAACCATGTCGCTCACCGCCGCTGGTCCGCCAGGGGCTCGACGTAGGCCACGCCCATGTCCCAGGGGAACTGGATCCAGCAGTCCTGGGCGACCTCGGTGAGGTACTGATCCACCAGCGGACGACCCTCGGGCTTGGCGTAGATGGTCACGAAGTGCGCCTTGGGCAGCATCTCGCGCACCTTGCGCGCGGTCTTGCCGGTGTCCACCAGATCATCGACCAGCAGCCATCCTTCGCCGTCGTGATCCACGCCCTTGAGCACCTCGAGGCTGTCCTGCTCCATATGGTCGTAGCTCTTGATGCAGACGGTGTCGATCAGGCGAACATTGAGCTCCCGAGCGATCAGCGCGGCCGGAATCAGCCCACCCCGGGTGATCGCAATGATGCCCTTGGTATCGCGCTCGATCAGGCGATGACACAGCTCGCGCACGTCGCGATGAAGCTGGTCCCAGGACACCACGAAATGGCGATGGTAGCGTTGACTGCTCATGGGTCACTCGTCCTCGGTGAAGGAACACACGGCGAACACGCTGTGGCCAGCGTCACGGATTCTCTGGGAGCCGCCGAGATCCGGCAGATCGACGATGGCAGACGTCTCCACCACATGTCCCCCGCTGCGGCTGATCAGTTCGGCCGCGGCCAGCATGGTGCCACCGGTGGCAATCAGGTCGTCCACCACCAGGATACGGTCGCCATCGCGGAAGGCATCGGAGTGCAGCTCTACCTCGGCCTGGCCGTATTCCAGGGTGTAGGTCTGACTGATGGTCTTGAACGGCAGCTTGCCCTTCTTGCGTACCGGCACAAAACTGCAGCCCAGCTCGTAGGCCACCGGCGCGCCGACGATGAAACCGCGGGCGTCGATGGCGGCGATGGCGTCCAGATCCATCTCCTGATAGCGGTGCACGAAGCTGTCGATCAGCTTGCGAAAGGCCGCACTGTTCTGCAGTAGCGGGGTGATGTCACGAAAGTTGACACCCGGCTGGGGCCAGTCGGGAACGGTGCGAATGACGGACTTGATATAGTCGCCGTAGATACTCATGGCGGTTCTCGCTAGGGGTCGAAAGAAGAATGCATGACACATGCGGCGCCTTGTCTCGGCGCCGCACGGCGGGGCTGGCCAACCTGCCGGCTCAGCCGGTCCTGGTCAGCCAGCCCCGGTCAGCCCGATGGGCTCAATCGAGGTAGATCATCTTGATCGCGAACAGCACACCGAGGATCACCACGGCGGCGTTCAGGTCCTTGAAGCGACCGGACAGGGCCTTGATCGCCACGTAGCTGACGAAGCCGAAGGCGATACCTTCGGCGATGGAGAAGGTCAGCGGCATGGCCAGGGCGGCGATCAATACCGGCGCCGCCTCGGTGGCGTCGTCCCAGTCGGCGTGGGCAAGGCTTCCCGCCATCAGCGACGCCACGTACAGGAGTGCCCCCGCGGTGGCATAGGCCGGAATGGAGCCCGCCAGCGGAGCGAAGAACAGGCTGGCCAGAAACAGTACCGCGACCACCACGGCGGTCAGACCGGTACGCCCACCGGCGGCGATGCCGGCGGTGCTTTCCACATAGCTGGTGGTGGTCGAGGTACCGAGGGCAGCGCCGGCCATGGAGGCGGTGGAGTCCGCCATCAACGCACGGCCCAGGCGCGGCAGCTTGCCGTCCTTGTCGAGCAGGCCACCGCGATGGGCAACGCCCACCAGGGTACCGGAGGTGTCGAACAGATCGACGAACAGGAAGGCAAAGACCACGCTGATCATGGCCACGTCGAAGGCACCGGCCAGGTCCATGGACATCAAGGTCGGCGCGATCGACGGCGGCATCGACACCACCCCGCCGAATTCATTGTGGCCCAGCAGCATGGCCACCAGGGTCACCCCCAGAATGCCGATCATCACCGCCCCGGTGACGCGCAGATGGGCCAGCGCGGTAATCACGAAGAACCCGGCCAGGGCGTACAGCGGGGCCGGCTCGGACAGATCGCCCACCGACACCAGGGTGGCCGGGTTGTCGACGATGATGCCGGCATTCTTCATCGCCACCATGGCCAGAAACAGACCGATACCGGCCGCGATGCCGAGTCTCAAGGTGATCGGAATCGAGTTGATGATCCACTCGCGAATGCGAAAGATGCTGAGCAGAAAGAAGGTAACACCGGACAGGAAGACCGCTCCCAGCGCTGCCTCCCAGGTGTAGCCCATGCCCAGCACCACACCGTAGGTAAAGAAGGCGTTCAGACCCATGCCTGGCGCCAGGGCGATGGGATAGTTGGCCCACAGCCCCATTACCAGACAGCCCACCGCGGCGGCGACACAGGTCGCCACGAAGACCGCCCCGTAGTCCATGCCCGCCTCGGACAGGATGCTCGGGTTGACAAAGATGATGTACGCCATGGTCAGGAAGGTGGTGATCCCGGCGATCACCTCCGTCTTGACGGTGGTGCGGTGCTCACTGAGCTTGAAGAAGCGATCGAGCGGGCTCTTGCCGGAGCTCGGTTCAGGCTGCTGGTTGGACATGCGCTGGGTCCTGCACGTGGAGTCAATAGGGGAGTGTCCAGGACGAGAGTTCGCCGAACGCGCCCTGCCACCCTGCGACTAGTGACACCATATAGCAGGCCGTCCAGGGAATCACGACGATCCTGCACAACCTGGCCAACGCACAGGGAGCACGCAGGGTCGTCCGCGCGACCTCCAGCGCCACCACGTCAAGCAAGGCTGCCCGCCCCATAAAGCGGCATCCCAGCCCTCGACGATCGGCCGGGGCCAAACGCACATCGGGCGCGGTACGGCGAGTCCGCCGTACCGCGCCCGATGTCGGCGACTCTCGAAGGCGCGCTACTCTACCAGAATCGGATAGGCTTCGGTACAGATCCAGTCCTTGTCCTGGGCCGGGACATGACAGCCAAGACAGCCGGCCTTGTAGTCGGCCGAAACGTTGGTGGAAGGATCATCGGTCTTGAACAGCGCCCAACCCCAGCCATCGCCCCAACTGCCATTGCTGTCGGCAAAGCGGTCGGTGGAGTCCTTGACCATCACGAACCACTGCTTGATGGTCTCGTTCTCGTAGCTCACCCCGGCGCCGGTGGTGTAGTCGCCGGTGCTGTGTGCCCGCAACTCCTTGACCAGCACGGCGCCGTCGGGGAAGACCCCGTTCTCGCGGAAGGACGCGACGCTCTCGGGCTCGGTATAGACGTTATGGAAGCCACTGGCGTCCCCTTCGGGTACGAACCAGGAGCCCAGATGCGCCATCTCGGTGCGGAAGTTGTCCGGCAAGGAGATGGTGCCCTCGCTGTCCACCCAGGGAGACAGATCCTGGGCCACGGCAGCCGTGGCAATTCCCAACGCCGCTGCGGCGCACACGCCTGTCGCCAATGCCTTGGCTGTCATTTTCATGGTAGTCCCTCGCTGATCACGGTCGGTGCACTTAAAGGAATGTTACATCCGGTTAAGTTAGCAGCTTCTCAAGCGAGGGAGACCACCGCCGACGCCCGTCCGGGCGCTGCGGCACAAAGCTACAGCACTTGGCTGCAAAGGTACTTGTCGACGCTCAGCCCCTGGCCGCCATGACCCGCTCTACCGTCTCGACGATGGCCTGGGTCTGGGGATCGATCTCGAGATTGACCCTGTCTCCCGGGCGACGGTCGGCCAGTGTGGTACGGGCCAGCGTTTCGGGGATCAGGTCGACGCAAAAGGCCGGCCCCCGGGTATCGTTGCGCAACTCACCAATGGTCAGGCTGATGCCGTCCACGCCGATGTAGCCCTTGGCAAAGACAAAGCGCTCGAGCCCTTGCGGCAACAGGAACCACAGGCGACGGTTGTTGGGTGCCTCGTCGAGTTCCACCAGCTCCGCCTGCCCCATGACGTGACCGGACATGGCGTGCCCGCCGATCTCGTCACCGAAGCGCGCCGCCCGCTCGACGTTGACGCGATCACCGACGCTCAGACCGCCGAGATTGGTGACCCGCAGGGTTTCGCGCATCAGGTCGAAGCTGACCAGATCCCCATCGATATCGGTGACGGTCAGACAGACCCCGTTGTGGGCCACCGATGCGCCCAGCTCCAAGCCTTCACACAGGTGACGCGGCATCCGCACCAGATGGCTGCGAAAGGCCTCCGCTTCCTTGATCTCGACCACCTCGGCGGTGCCCTGAACGATACCGGTGAACATCTTTGTCTCCTTACCATCACGGGGCCTTCCCCGAACCGGCCCAGTCTAGAAGCCGCGCCTCCAAAGGTCCACGCTTGCGCTATTGTTCAGAAAACCTATCGCCAGTCACGGCGTCCGGCGGGCGGATCCACTACGACGTGGCGCCTACCTCGAAAGACCTTGCCAGTGGCTATGCGTAAACGATTGACAGGGTCCTTCGCTCGCCCTATCCTTGCCCGCTACATTTTTAGGCGCCGATTTGTACCCGGATTGCGGGCGCCCGTGCCGCGACGCTCACAAGGCGTCGGTGCATGAAGTGCAGCTAAAAGGGTGTGTCCAGCGTTGATGGCCACCCGTCAGGGTGGCCTTTTTTATGCCTGCCCATTGCCGTTCTCTTGCCCGCCCAGGTCCCTCGGTGCCCACCCGGTAGCTGAGATGATACGACTGACCAACCTTTCCAAGACCTTTGGTGCCGGCTCACGCGCCGTCAAGGCGCTAGCCGACGTCGACCTGCACGTACCCCAGGGGCAGATTCACGGCGTCATCGGCCTGTCCGGCGCCGGCAAATCGACGCTGATTCGCTGCGTCAACCTGCTTGAGCGGCCTACCTCCGGCACCGTGGAGGTGGATGGCCAGACGTTGACCAGCCTCTCCGGCCCCGCCCTCAATCAGGCGCGCCACCGTATCGGCATGATCTTCCAGCACTTCAATCTGCTGACCTCGCGCACGGTATTCGCCAACATCGCCCTGCCGCTGGAACTGATGGGCGTCAAGCGCGACGAGATCACCAAGCGCGTCACGCCTCTGCTGGAGCTGGTCGGCCTGGCCGACAAGGCCCAGCAGTATCCGGCACAGCTGTCGGGCGGTCAGAAGCAGCGCGTGGCCATCGCCCGCGCCCTGGCCAGCCGTCCTCAGGTACTGCTGTGCGACGAGGCCACCTCGGCGCTGGACCCCCACACCACCGCCTCGATCCTCGAACTGCTCAAGGACATCAACCAGAAGCTCGGGTTGACCATTCTGCTGATCACCCACGAGATGGAGGTGGTCAAGTCGATCTGCCATCGCGTCAGCCTGATCTCCGGTGGCAGGCTGGTCGAGGAAGCCGATGTCGGTGACTTCTTCACCGCCCCGCGCACTCAGCTCGGCCGCGACTTCCTCAACGAATTCCTCGAACTCGAACCGCCCAGGGAGCTGATCGACCGCCTCGAGCAGACACCCGGGCCGAATTCGCATCCGGTGGTACGCCTGGCGTTTTCCGGCGACGCCGTGTCCACCCCGCTGATCTCGCGGCTGGCGCGGGAGTGCGGCGTGGACGTCAGCATCCTGCAGGCCAAGGTCGAGTCCATCCAGGAGCGAACCCTGGGCCTGATGATCGCCGAACTGATGGGGGATGCCGAGGACACCCGGCGCGCCCTCGCCTACCTGCAATCTCACGACCTGACAGTGGAGGTGCTTGGCCATGTCCAGCGCGATGTTTAACCTCATCCTCGAAGCCACCCTCGACACTCTCTATATGGTGGCGGTGTCCGGTGTGATCGCGGCCCTGGTCGGCATCCCTCTGGGCGTGCTTCTGTATGTCACTCGCCCGGGCCAGATCCTGGCCCAGCCGGTGCTGCAGTCGGTCCTCGGTATCATCACCAACATCGGCCGCTCGATCCCCTTCATCATCCTGATGGTGGCGATCATTCCGTTCACGCGCATGCTGGTGGGGTCGTCCATCGGCACCAACGCTGCCGCCGTGCCGCTGACCATCGCCGCGATTCCGTTTATCGCACGCCTGGTCGAGGGCGCGCTGAACGAGATTTCTCCCGGGCTGGTGGAAGCCGCCCAGTCCATGGGCGCCACCCCTTGGCAGATCATCACCAAGGTACTGCTGCCGGAGGCCCGCGGGGGCATCTTCACCGCCCTGACCGTCACCGCGGTGACCCTGGTCAGCTACTCGGCCATGGCCGGCGCCGTGGGCGGAGGTGGTCTTGGCGACCTGGGCATTCGCTACGGCTACAACCGCTTCAATCCGACCATCATGCTGATCACCGTTGCCATCCTGGTGGTCATGGTTCAGGCCTTCCAGAGCCTGGGTGACTATCTGGTGCGCAAGAGTGACCACAAGTGACATGCACCCTGCATGGCCTTAATAACCAAATTGCATTAGCGAAAGACGTGTTATTCCATTAACATCGCCGCACACGTCACACACCGTTTCGGGAGACACTGAAGATGCGCAAGACACTGCTGGGCGCCCTGGCGCTTTCCACCCTGTCACTGGCGATCAGCCAGGCCAACGCCGATGAGCACAGCCTGAAGGTGGGCACCGTCGCCGGCCCCGAGACCGATGTCATGCAGGTCGCCGCCGATCTGGCCGAGGAGCGCTATGGTCTGGAGATCGAGATCATCGAGTTCACCGACTACGTGACGCCCAACGCCGCCCTGGCCGACGGCAGCCTCGACGCCAACGCCTACCAGCACGAGCCCTACATGAACGCCATGGTCAACGACCGCGGCTACGACTTCGCCATCGCCGGGCGCACCTTCGTCTACCCGATCGGCGCCTACTCCGAGAAGTACGAGAGCATCGAGGACCTGCCCGAGGGCGCCACCATCGCGCTGCCCAACGACCCGTCCAACGAAGGCCGCTCACTGATCCTGCTCCACAACGAGGGCCTGATCACTCTGGACGACCCCGAAAATCTGGAAGCCACGCCGCTGAATATCGTGGAAAACCCCCACGACTTCGACTTCCGCGAGATCGAGGCGGCCCAGCTGCCGCGCGTATTGCCCGACGTGGATATGGCCTTCATCAACAATACCTTCGCCCAGCCGGCCGGCCTGACCCTGGACGACGCCCTGGTCAAGGAAGGCCCCGAGTCGCCCTACGTCAACATCATCGCCGTGCGCGGTGGCGACGAGGATCGCGAGGAGATCCAGCAGCTGGTCGACGCCTACCAGAGCGACGAAGTCGCCGCCAAGGCAGAAGAGCTGTTCAAGGGCGCCGCCGTTCCTGGCTGGAAGTAAGCCTGACGCGCGCTCCCTCTCGAGGCCGGCCCCAGGGCCGGCCTCGCCGTTTTCACCCGCGGACACTGCCACACTCGACATGTCTTCCTACGATCTTCTCGACCGCCAGCTCACCGCCCTGCTCGACTCCGGCGACTGGCTGACCAACGCCGCCCAGACCTCGGCCTTCATCATGCAGGAAGTCCCGCGGCTCAACTGGGTCGGCTTCTATCTGCAGCGCCAGCCGCGCATGCTGTCCCTGGGCCCCTTTCAGGGCAAGCCAGCCTGCCATCCGATCCCCTTCGACAAGGGTGTCTGTGGCGCCGCCGCCCGCAGCCGCCAGACCCAACGCGTCGACGACGTCCACGCGGTCGCGGACCATATCGCCTGCGACAGCGCCTCGCGCTCCGAGCTGGTGGTACCGGTGCTCGACAAGGACGGTGAACTATGGGGCGTGCTCGACCTGGACAGCCCCGACCAGGGGCGCTTCAGCGAAGACGACCAGGCCGGCATCGAGCGCCTGGTGGCCACCTTCCGCCGCTTGAGCGGGCTCGGCGACGCCTGAACCGTCCGAACGGATGAATCGCGCCGCCCCAGAGGCGGCGCACTCACTTCAATGCCCACCCGCGGCTTGGCCACTGCGTTGATCAGGCGATGGCAGCAGTTGCCAAACACCGGCGACGGCGACGACCCTAGAAACGACAAAAGCCCCGAGGCGAGGCCTCGGGGCTTTTGTCTGTAATCTGGTAGGACCAGGCGGATTTGAACCGCCGACCTCCACGATGTCAACGTGGCGCTCTAACCAACTGAGCTATGGTCCTGAAGCAGGAAAGCGAGATGGCACGTCGCAATACGCCTTGCAATGGCACTGCGAGGTAGTGCTGGTAGGACCAGGCGGATTTGAACCGCCGACCTCCACGATGTCAACGTGGCGCTCTAACCAACTGAGCTATGGTCCTGCATCACTCGATGTGCGATCTAGCTGGTAGGACCAGGCGGATTTGAACCGCCGACCTCCACGATGTCAACGTGGCGCTCTAACCAACTGAGCTATGGTCCTACACGGCTGCCGAGACGAGGGAGTCACCACCCTCGCTGCTGACAACGGATGCGAATTCTACGCCTTCGGCAGAATTTTGCAAGCCCTTGAGTTCACCGAATGATTTTTTCCTTCGAGGGGCCCGTGCGGCGTCTCGAACGCCTTCACCGCAGCGCGATTCCACCATCGCCAAATCCGGTCGCGTTCGTTTACGATCATCGGGAATGCGTCTGGTGAAGCGAGATCCACGACAGCCTCATCGGCGTCCCCAAAGCGACGTCCTCGCCGGCAATGTACCAGGACGTTCCATTCACCAGGGCCTACCTGTTCCAGGGCCATCGATGCACAAGGGCTTTCCATCTATCGAGGCCTTCCATCTATCGAGGCCTTCAATCTACCAGGGCCTTTCAGGCACAAGGGCTTTTCTTCTATCGAGGCCTTCCGTCTATCAGGGGCCTTTCAGGCACAAGGGCTTTCCATCTTTCAAGGCCTTCCAAGCACAAGGGCAATCGGGATGAACCAGCAGCAGCGTCAGGACGCCATCATTGCACTGGTCAGTCGCCAGGGATACGCCAGCATCGAGCAGTTGACCGATCACTTCGCGGTGACCCCTCAGACCATCCGCCGCGACCTCAACACACTGGCAAGCGAAGGCCGCTTGCGCCGAGTCCACGGTGGCGCGGGCCTCGAGTCGAGCACCGTCAATACCGCCTACGCCACCCGCAAGACGCTCAACCTCGACGCCAAACGACGCATCGCCGATGCCGTGGCGCGCCAGGTGCCGCACCACGCCTCGCTGTTCATCAATATCGGCACCAGCAACGAACTGGTGGCCGAGGCACTGCTTGAGCATCAGGGCCTGGAGATCATCACCAACAACCTCAATGTGGCGTCCATCCTGCATCACAAAGAAGACTTCAAGGTGATCGTCGCCGGCGGCCAGGTCAGACCCCGTGACGGCGGGATCATCGGCGAGGCGACCATCGACTTCATCCATCAGTTCAAGGTGGACATTGGGCTGATCGGGATCAGCGGCATCGATCAGGACGGCTCCCTGCTCGAGTTCGACTATCAGGAAGTCCGCGTCGCTCAGGCGATTATCGAGAACTCACGTCAGGTGTTTCTGGTCGCCGATCACTCCAAGTTTCACCGCAACCCGGTGGTGCGCCAGGGCAACGTATCCCAACTCGACGCCCTGTTCACCGATCGCGAGCCACCGGAGGCCATCGCACGGCTACTGCAGGACCACGGGGTCGCCCTGCACCTTGCGTGATCCTGCGCCTGGCCTGACCCTGCACCTGGCCTGCCACAGCCGCTCTGTGTCATCTTGCGAAAACGCCAGGCCCTCCCGACTCCTCTTCGGTCCCGTGGACGCCTTGGCGCACCAACCCAGCCGAGGCAACGTTCTTCGCCTGCTCTCCAGACGCCACGACCAAAGTGCTAGCGAAAACTTTCGCGCTCTGGTTGTTCGTTCACGACCTCAACGCTACCTTTATTTTCGATAACGAACTTGTTGTGGCCTCGTACGACCATTGATCACCCGCGGCGGCGACGTTGCATAGGGGCACCCGACGTCGCTGCATCTGGCCATGTCCCTGCCGGCAGCACTAGACGGAAACCGTCTGCTCACCGAAGGTGAAGGTATCGCTCGACCACAACAACCGTCAGGACACCGGAACATGCCAACACGCTATATTCTCGCCTTTGATCAGGGCACCACCAGCTGCCGGGCCATCCTGTTCGACCAGGACACCCGCATCGTCGGCATCGCGCAGAAGGAATTCACCCAGCACTACCCCAAGCCAGGCCAGGTGGAACACGATGCCATGGAGATCTGGGGCAGCCAGATGGGAGTCGCACGAGAAGTGCTGGAAACCCAGGGCGTCAAGCCGTCCCAGGTAGCCGCCATCGGCATCACCAACCAGCGCGAGACCACCCTGATCTGGGACCGGCACACCGGCAAACCGATCCACAACGCCATCGTCTGGCAGGATCGACGCACCGCACCGCTATGCGACGAGCTCAAGGCCCAGGGGCTGGAAACCCATATCCGCGACACCACCGGTCTGGTGGTCGACGCCTACTTCTCCGCCACCAAGATTCGCTGGATCCTCGACCAGGTGGACGGTGCTCAGCAGCGCGCCGAGGCCGGCGATCTGCTGTTTGGCACCATGGACAGCTGGCTGGTGTGGAACCTGACCCGCGGCGAACGCCACCTGACCGATGTCTCCAACGCCTCGCGCACCATGCTGTTCGACATCAAACGGCTCGACTGGGACGACCGACTGCTCGAGGCCCTCGATATTCCCCGGGCGATGCTGCCCGAGGTCAGGCCATCCAGCGAGGTCTACGGCACCACCGCCAAGGAAATGTTCGGTGGCGCCCAGATCCCCATCGCCGGTATCGCCGGTGACCAGCAAGCCGCCCTGTTCGGCCAGGCCTGCTTCGACAAGGGCATGGTCAAGAACACCTACGGTACCGGCTGTTTTCTGCTGATGAATACCGGCGAGACCCCGGTGCCTTCGACCTCGGGCCTGCTGACCACCATCGCCTGGGGGCTCGACGGCAAGGTCACCTATGCGCTGGAAGGATCGATCTTCATCGCCGGCGCGGCGGTGCAGTGGCTGCGCGACGAACTCAAGATGATCGACTCGGCAGAAGACTCCGAATACTACGCCAGCAAGGTCGAGGATGCCGGTGGTGTCTACGTGGTCCCCGCCTTCGCCGGTCTCGGCGCTCCTTACTGGGACATGTACGCCCGTGGAGCGATCTTCGGCCTGACCCGAGGCTCCGGCAAGGAGCATATCACCCGCGCCACCCTGGACGCCCTGGCCTACCAGACGCGAGACATCATCGACGCCATGCAGAAGGACTCGGGGATCACCCTCAAGGCCCTGCGGGTCGACGGCGGCGCCGTCGCCAATAACATCATGATGCAATTCCAGGCTGACATGCTGGCGGTCGACGTCGAACGCCCCAGGGTCATCGAGAGCACCGCCCTGGGGGCGGCCTACCTGGCGGGGATCGCGGTGGGCATGTGGAACCTGCCGGAGCTCGCCACCCGGGGCGACATCGAACGCACCTTTACGCCCGCCATGGAAGACGCCGAACGGGAACGACGCTACAAGGGCTGGAAAAAGGCCGTGCGACGGACCATGAACTGGGAGCGCGACGAAGAGTGAAAAGAAGGCAGTACAACGGCCCATGAACCGGGAGCGCGACGAAGACTGAAAAGAAGGCCGGGCAATTATGGCCCATGAACCGGGAGCGCGACGAAGACTGAAAAGAAGGCCGTGCAATTGTGGCCCATGAACCGGGAGCGCGACGAAGACTGAAAAGAAGGCCGTGCAATTGTGGCCCATGAACCGGGAGCGCGACGAAGACTGAGAAGAAGGCCGTGCAATTATGGCCCAAGAACCGGGAGCGCGACGAAGACTGACCACACCGGGGCCTTGCGTCCCGACTCCTTCAGGAACCGCGGGGGACATGCATGCAACTACGTGACGCCAACCTTCAGCGCCTGAAGGAGGAGCACTTCGATGTACTGATCATCGGCGCCGGCATCAACGGCGCCGCCAGCGCCGCCGCGCTGGCCGGCAAGGGCGCCCGGGTGGCCTTGATCGACCGTGGCGACTTCGCCGGCGAGACCAGTCAGCACTCGTCCAATCTGGTGTGGGGCGGCATCAAGTACATGGAAAGCTATGACTTTTCGCTGGTGCGCAAGCTATGCAAGAGCCGCAACCACCTGATCAGGAGCTTTCCGTCGACGGTCCAGGAAATTCGCTTTCTGACCACCATCGACAGGGGCTTTCGCTATCACCCTCGCATGCTCTGGGCGGGCACCTGGCTGTACTGGCTGATGGGCAACGCCTTCACCCGACTGCCGCGCTACTTGACGCCAAAAGGCATCAACCGACGCGAGCCACTGGTCGATACGCGTGCGGCGATCGGTGGCTTCGAGTACTCCGACGCCTACCTGCATGACAACGATGCCCGCTTCGTCTACAGCTTCGTACGCTCGGCGCTGGACTACGGCGCGGCGGCGGCCAACTACGTCGAGTCGCGGGGTGCACGACGCAGCGACAACGGCTGGGTCGTTGACGCCCGGGACAACCAGAGCGGCGAGACCTTCAGCCTGCGCGCCGGAATCATCATCAATGCCACCGGCCCCTGGGTGGACGACCATAACGCCTTGAGCCGACAGACCACCGATCACCACCACGCCTATTCCAAGGGCATCCACCTGATCGTGCCACGGCTGTCGGAGCGCCAGCGCGTGCTGGCCTTCTTTGCCGACGACGGGCGGCTGTTCTTCGCCATTCCCATGGGGCCGCGCACCTGCATCGGCACCACCGACTCCAAGGAAGAGCGCCCGGAGGTCGCGATCAGCGACGCCGACATCGATTTCGTGCTGGACAACATCAACAAGCGCCTGAGTCTGAAACGCCCGCTCGACCGTTCGGACATCATCGCCACCCGCTGCGGCGTGCGCCCGCTGGCGGTCAAGGCCAACGCCGGCAATGGCCGCGACTTTCTCCAGATGTCGCGCAAGCATGCCATCGACATCAACGCCACGGAGCGCCATATCAGCATCTTTGGCGGCAAGCTCACCGACTGCCTCAACGTCGGCGAGGAGATCGTCAGAGAGGTGCAACGATTAGGCCTCGAGCTGCCACAGCCGCGCGCCCGCTGGTACGGCGAACCTTCCGACACGGACAGGCGAGAATTCCTGCACCAGGCAAGCCTGCTGGGCCTCGATGAGCGCACCCCCTCCTCGTCCAGTGAACCTCTGAGCAAGCGCCTGTGGCGTCGCTACGGCCTCAACGCCTTCGACATGCTGGAGCAGATCCGCCAGGACCCGCGACAGGGAGAGCTGTTGATCGAGGGTACCGAATACCTGCGCTGCGAGCTCGAGCACGCCGCCCGGCGAGAGATGATCACACGACTCGAGGACTTCCTGCGCCGCCGCTCCAAGATCGCCCTGGTGGTGGACACTCAGACCCTGCACGGGTCACCTGGCCTCGATGAGGCCGCCCGAATCCTGTTCGGCGACGAGGCCCAAGAACGGCTCGAGGAATACTTTGCGAGTGCCACACCGACATCGCGCGAACGGGCCTGAGGTCCTCAACGGCGCTCCTTGGCTCTATCGTTAAAGGCCGAGGACCGTTAGGCTCGTCATCATCATTGTTGCGCCGAGCCGGTGCGCCGGACCGAAAAGGGACCCCTGCATGCTCTCACTTGTCATCGATACCCTTCTGATCGCGGTGGTGACCATCGTCGCCGGCGCTACCCTGATCGCCAGGATTCCGTCCCACTGGTGGTGGCTCAGGGCCTGTGAGTTCCCCCGTGTCCAGATCGGACTCATCGGGTTGTTCTGTGCTTTGGCAAGCCCGCTGGCGAGCGACTCCCTGACACTCTGGATTGCCACGGCCGGCCTGGTCGTCTTCGCCATCCAGGCTTTCTATGTACTGCCCTGGACACCGCTGTGGCCGGTGCAGGTCATGGCCGCCAAGGGCGACGCCCCGGAGCGTTGCCTGACGCTCTTGATCGCCAATGTACTCACGCCGAACCGGCGCAGCGACGACCTGCTGGAGATCATCGCCGAGCGCGACCCGGACATGGTGCTGACGCTGGAATCCGACCAATGGTGGGGCGACAAGCTCGATGCCGGCCTGGCAGACGGCTACCCCTACGCCGTGCGGGTCCCGCTGGACAACCTCTACGGCATGCACCTGTATTCCCGTCGCCCGCTGATCGACCCCGAGGTCAAGTGGCTGATCCAGGATGACATCCCCTCGATCCACTGTGAGGTGGAACTCGAAAGCGGAGATCACATCCGCTTTCGCGCCCTTCACCCCAGGCCACCGGCACCGAGCGAGAGCGAGGAATCGCTGTGGCGGGACGCGGAGCTTTCGCTGGTCGCCGAAGAGATCCACCAGAACCCGGTACCGACGCTGGTCGCGGGCGACCTCAATGACGTGGCCTGGTCACGCAGCACGCGCCTGTTCTGCCGCGTCAGCGGCATGCTGGACCTGCGGCGCGGCCGCGGCATGTTCTCGAGCTTCCACGCCGGCTATCCGTTCCTGCGCTGGCCGCTGGACCATGTCTTCGTCAGCGAGCACTTCACCCTTGCCAAGATGGATCGGCTGCGGGCCTTTGGCTCAGACCATTTCCCGATCCTTGCCACCGTCTGTTATCGCCCCTCCAGAGCCGACGAGCACGACACCCCGGACGCCGACAACGAAGAGCATCACGACGCCCGTGAAACCGTCGAGGAAGCCAGGGAGCGCGATCAGTCGAGTTGAGTTCCCGCCTTCCAGGCGATGTCCATGTCGTGGTAACAAGTGTGGCGATGGACTCGCAGCAATAGAAAAGACGGGTAGCAGTAGAAAAGAAGAGCCTTGCCGTCGTGGCAAGGCTCTTCTTCTTCAAGGGGCGTTATTCCAAGAGGCGCCATGTCGGCCGCGCCCTCGCCACCTCTATTCGGGAATACCGCCACGGGTCAGGGAGGCGGGATCCAGCAGGCGTTCGAGCTCATCGCGTCCGAGGTCGGTCTCCTCCTCGGCCACGTCGATGATCGGCCGGCCGGCCTGGTAGGCCTTCTTGGCGATGGCCGCCGCGGCGTTATAGCCGATCACCGAGTTCAATGCCGTCACCAGGATGGGATTGCGCGCCAGTGGCTCACTCAGGTTGTCCTCGCGCACCTTGAAGGTCGCGATCGCCTTGTCCGCCAGCAGCCGCGATGTCTGGCTCATCAGGGTGATCGACGTCAGCAGGTTGCTTGCCACCAGTGGCAGCATCACGTTGAGCTGGAAGTTGCCGCTCTGTCCGGCGACGGTCACGGCGGTGTCCAGACCGATCACCTGAGCGGCGGCCTGGGCGGCGGATTCGGGTATCACCGGATTGACCTTGCCCGGCATGATCGAACTGCCCGGCTGCAAGGCTTCAAGCTCGATCTCGCCAAGCCCCGCCAGCGGGCCGGAGTTCATCCAGCGCAGATCATTGGCGATCTTCATCACCACACACGCCAGACCCTTGAGCTGACCCGACAGTTCCACCGCTGCGTCCTGGGAGCCAAGGCTGGCAAAGAAGCTGTCATTGGGCGTCAGAGCGAGCCCGGTGCGGGCGGAGAGCTCGGCGGCCATGCGCTCGGCAAACTCCGGATGGGCATTGATACCGGTGCCGACCGCAGTCCCCCCTTGGGCCAGCCGACACAGCCGCACCATGGCGCTGTCGAGACGCTCGATGGCCTGCCCCACCTGGCTCGACCAGCCACCGAGTTCCTGACCAAGACGCAGTGGCATGGCATCCATCAGGTGAGTGCGTCCGGTCTTGACCACCTCGTCCAGCTCTTCTGCCCTGGCGTCGATGACACCTCTGAGGTGCTCGAGCGCCGGGCGTAGCGTACCGGTAACTTCCAGCGCCGCCGACAGGTGCAGGGCGGTGGGAATGACATCGTTGCTCGACTGCCCCATGTTGACGTGGTCGTTGGGTCCGACGCTCAAGTCATCGGAGCTCGCCAGGTGGGCGATCACCTCGTTGACGTTCATGTTGCTCGAGGTGCCGGACCCGGTCTGAAACACATCGATGGGGAACTGATCATCGTGCTGACCCGCGATGATCGCGTCTGCCGCCTCGACGATGGCACGACGACGATCGTCGTCCAGCAATCCCAGGTCGCCGTTGACCACCGCCGCCGCTCGCTTGATGCGAGCAATGGCGTGGATAAAGGCTGACGGCATCTGCTGGCCCGACACCGGGAAGTTGTTGACCGCACGCTGCGTCTGGGCGCCATAGAGCGCATTGGCGGGAACCTCGAGCTCCCCCATGCTGTCGCGTTCGATACGGGTCTGCGTCATGGATCACTCCTGATCGTCAAAGGCAAAGGGTTAAAGGTACGGTCCTTCGTTTTCTCTTGAATACCATGGTGGCGAGACTTCCTGCTTGCAAGGCTTGCAGGGATCACATCGCTGTCATGTCTCCACACTAGGCTGAAGGCGATCCAGGGGCACGGTGAACTTGCACGCCGGTATCCCATCAAAGGGCGAAGAAGGCTAGATAACGGACTTTTCGTCGTTTTTTCGCTGTTTCAAGCATTCTTTGGATCCAAACCCCTTTTCCCCCGATTCTCGACCCAATCCATGTTGCGATGCACAAAACCCTCTGCTATTGTGCACTGCAACAGACGACGCAACGGCATCGACCACTGGGAATGGTCCCACGGTCATCGCCGACAAGTAGTTCGAAACCCCAGGAGGTTCACATGATGCGCACTATCGATACCAAAGCACTGTTCAACAACGAGCAAGTCGAAAACCTGTTCTTCGGCCCGGCCCGCGCTTACGCAAGCCTGACCGTCGACTTCGCCGAGAAGCTGACCAGCGCCCAGCTGGAAGCCGCCAAGGCCTACACCGAGACCGGTCTGGCCCAGGCTCGCGCCTTCACTTCCGTCAAGGACGTCGAAGGTCTGCGCTCCTACATGGAAGGCCAGCAGAAGGTCGCCAAGGACCTGACCGAGCGCCTGAAAGGCGACGCCGAGAAGGTCGTGGCCCTGCAGCAGGACTTCGTCTCCAAGAGCCAGAAGCTGGCCGAAGAGAACGTCAAGCAGGCCACCGACACCGCCACCAAGGCTACCGCCAACGCCAAGTAATCTGGCTACGGCAGACGCCTGAACGACTCAGGTCGTTCACCAAGCGGCCCCCGATTTCAATCGGGGGCCGTTTTGCGTCTGCAGCCAGCGTCAATCAAGGCGCTGCCTTGTGACACCGCCACCAAGGCTAGCGCCAACGCCAAGTCATCATGACTGGCTCGGGCAGACGCCTGTCCGGCCACGCACACGCCACGCGTGGCAATTCCGACGCCGATTCCATAAGCTGACAGCACACAGGGCCCAACGACATTCGTTGCAAGGAGACCGCGCCATGAAGGCACCCTACCCGCTGTTGTCACGCCGATTCCGCCTGGCGGTAATCGCCATCCTCGCCTTGCTGATCACCGGCTGTCAGAGCGTCAGCACCACCGGCACGTCCCGCGCCCCGGAGGTCATCGATATCGGCGAACCCGACACCCCGATCGAACAGCCGGGCCCGAGAGACGACCAGCCCACCGCCGATCAAGCCAGGGTCCCCAGGGAGATCCCCTTCCCCGCCGACGTCTACGCCCAGCTGCCGAAGAGCGGCAGCGCCGTGCTGTCCGGCAGACTCACCCTGAACACCCCCGCAGGCCCGGTCATCGGCGGTGGCGAGACGGTATCGGTCGCACCGATCACCAAGTACTCCGCCGAGGCGGCGGCCCAGGCGCTGGCCGGCCGGGCGGTGGAACGCGCCGACCCACGGGCCCGCGAATACACCCACACCACCCGCACCGACACCAACGGCTACTTTCAGCTACGCGACCTGCCCCCCGGCGACTTCTACGTTTCGGGCACGGTGGTCGATCCGGCCAGTGGCAGCCGCCAGATCGTGATCAAGGAAGTCACGCTAAGAAATGGTGGCCACAGCGAGATTCAGCTCAGCCGCTGATACCGCGTACCGATTCGACCTGGCCCTGACAACAGGACGGCGACCCATTGCGGGTCGCCGTCTTGCTTTCCTGGAGAGCTTTCCTGGAGATGCCCAGACCGCTACCAGTCCAGTGCCTTCTTGACGAAGGGGATGGTCAACTTGCGCTGCGCCGACAGCGAGGCGTTGTCCAGCACCTCGAGCGAGCGAAACAGCTCACTGAGCTCGCGTGCACCACGATGCAGGATGTAGCGCGCCACCTCGTCGGGCAACTCCATGCCACGCAGGTGGGCACGCAGCTTCAACGCTTGCATGCGGTCCTCGTCGGACAGCTGCCTGAGGTGGAAGGTCATGCCCCAGGTCAGCCGCGACGCCAGATCCGCCAACTTGATATCGAGTTGCCGGGGCGGGCGATCCGCGGCGATCAACAATCGCTTGCCGCTGTCTCGCAGCCGGTTGAAGGCATGGAACAGCGCCTCCTCCCAGCGCTTGCGCCCCACCACTCGATCCAGATCATCGATGGCCACCAGGTCGAGACGCTCCACATCCTCGAGCATCAACGGCGGGAAGTGGCCCAGCTCCTCCAGTGGCAGATAGAGGGTTCGCAGGTCCCGCGCGGAGGCCTGGTGGCAGGCCGCCTGCAACAGGTGGCTACGACCGACGCCGTCGCCCCCCCACAGGTACAGAAAGGGCTCGCCGTTGTCATCGAACTGATGACTCAGGCACTCCACCAGGGTGGCGTTGGCACCCGGATGGTAGTTGTCGAAGGTCGCGTCGTCGCGCAGTCCGACGCCCAGAGGCAACTGCGCGGGGGCTCGACTCATGAGGACTCCTCGTTGGCGGCGGAGGGCTCCTTGTCGGATTCATGCTCCGCGTCATAGAGCGACGAATTCTTATACGTATCATGCAGGTAGCGCAAGATGACCATCACCATGGCCGCCACCGGCAGCGCCAGCAGCACACCGGTGAAGCCGAACAGCTGGCCGCCGGCCAGCACCGCAAAGATGACCGCGACAGGATGCAGGCCAATCTTGTCCCCCAGCAGCTTCGGCTGCAGCAGGGTGCTTTCCACCAGTTGCCCGAAGCCGAACACCAGCCCCACGCCCAGCAGTACCAGCCAGTCGCCGAACTGGAAGAAGGCCACCACACCGGCCACCGAGATCCCCACGATCACGCCCAGATAGGGCACGATGCTGGCAAGCCCTGAGAGCAGCCCGATCAGCAGGCCAAAGCGAACACCCAGCAGCGTCAGTCCGATGGCATAGATGACGCCGAGACACAGCATCACGATCAACTGGCCACGCAGGAAGGCCGCCAGCACCTCGTCGCACTCCTTGGCCAGCCGAACGGCCGTCGGCTCCCACTGACGCGGCAGCAGACGCCTGACCTTGCCCACCAGCACGTCCCAGTCCAGCAGCAGGTAGAAGGTCACCACCGGAATCAACGCCAGATTGGCCAGCCAGCCGACCAGCGCCATACCCGACCGCGACACCTGGGCCAGTACGCTGGCGGCGACGGTACCGGTTTCTTTCCAGTTTTCCAGTACTGCCTTGCGCAGTGCATCGAAGTCGGTGCTGAGATCGAGCCCGGTCAACGACTGCAGCTCCGGCAACACCGTGCTCTGAATCCAGCTCAGTACTGCCGGCAGCGCTTCCACCAGCTGCCCGATCTGCTGTCCCAGCAGCGGCACCAGCAGCAGCAGCGTCAGCCCTACCAGCAGCGTCAACAGCACAAACACGACGCAGACCGCCCATTGACGCGACAGCCCGCGCTCCTCCAGGCGATCGGCGATAGGGTCACCCAGGTACGCCAGCACCATGCTGACGAAGAAGGGCGCCAACACCGGTTCGATGCTGACGAAGAACCACAGCACAACAGCCGCCACCGCGGCGACGATCCACCACTGCTTGCTCATTCGCTTTTCCCCGAAAGAAACCACCATTCCCTGTGATGCCCGACCGATAGTGTGCCATGGCTGCGATGGCCGAAGCACAGTGCTACAATCTCCGCCCCCAACGTGCCCATTGTCTCACGTTCGTCCGCTGGTGCGCACCACGCCCGCGGGTCGACCGACTCCACAGGATCTGTCATGACCGACTCCTCCTCCTCCCCCGAAAGGGCTTCGCTCAGCTACAAGGACGCCGGTGTCGATATCGACGCCGGCAACGCCCTGGTCGATCGCATCAAGGGCGTCGCCAAACGCACCACCCGCCCCGAGGTAATGGGCGGGCTGGGAGGCTTCGGCGCGCTGTGCCAGCTGCCCAGCGGCTACCGTGAGCCGGTGCTGGTCTCCGGCACCGACGGGGTCGGCACCAAGCTGCGCCTGGCCATGGACCTGGGCCGCCATGACACCATCGGCATCGATCTGGTTGCGATGTGTGTCAACGACCTGGTGGTCGCCGGCGCCGAGCCGCTGCTGTTCCTCGACTACTATGCCACCGGCAAGCTGGACGTCGATATCGCCGCCGACGTGGTCAGCGGCATCGGCGAAGGCTGCGAACGTGCCGGCTGTGCTCTGGTCGGTGGCGAAACCGCCGAGATGCCCGGCATGTACGAAGGCAGCGACTACGATCTGGCCGGCTTCTGTGTCGGCGTGGTGGAGAAGGACGAGATCCTCGACGGCACCAAGGTCGCCGCCGGTGACGTACTGCTGGGCCTGAGCTCATCCGGCCCTCACTCCAATGGCTACTCCCTGATCCGCAAGATCCTCGAAGTGGCTGACGCCGACCTGTCCACCGACATCGACGGCCAGTCACTGGGTGACGCCCTGATGGCGCCGACACGCATCTACGTCAAGCCGCTGCTGGAACTGCTGCGCCACGACGACTATCAGGTCCACGCCCTGTCCCACATCACCGGCGGTGGCCTGCTCGAGAACCTGCCCCGGGTGCTGCCCGAGGACCTCACCGCCCACGTCGATACCAGCCTGTGGCAGCGCCCTGCGGTGTTCGACTGGCTCAAGCAGCAGGGCAACGTGGACGAACATGAGATGCACCGCGTGCTCAACTGCGGCATCGGCATGGTGCTGGTGGTACCTGAAGATCAGGCCGACCAGATCCGCGCTCACCTGCAGGCCCAGGGCGAAGGCGTCCATCGCATTGGCCACATCGCCGCGCGCCAGGGCGACGAGGAGCAGGTGCAACTGGAGATGCCAGCGTCATGAGCGAGGGCGTGAACGAGGGCGAGCTCAACGGCTTCACCCCGGAAGAGGCCACCCAGCCACGGGTGGTAGTGCTGATCTCGGGGGGTGGCACCAACCTGCAGGCGCTGATCGACGCCCAGAGCCACGACGAACTGGGTGGCGAGATCGTGGCCGTGGTGTCCAATGTCGCCGACGCCTACGGTCTGAAGCGGGCGCGTGATGCCGGCATCAACGCGGTGGCCCTGCCCCACCGCGAGTACGACAGCCGCGATGCCTTCGACGGCGCCCTGATCAAGGTGATCGAGCGCCACGAGCCTGACCTGGTGGTGCTGGCCGGCTTCATGCGTATCCTGACGCCACGTTTCGTCCAGCGCTTCATGGGGCGGATGATCAACATCCATCCGTCGCTGTTGCCGGCCTATCAGGGCCTGCACACCCACGCCAGGGCGCTGGCCGACGGCATCGACGAGCACGGCTGCAGCGTACACTTCGTCACCGAGGAACTCGATGGCGGGCCGGTGGCGATCCAGGCCGTGGTCAAGGTTAACAAGGATGACACCGAAGAGACCCTCAAGGAGCGAGTGCTGAGTCGTGAGCACCTGATCTTCCCGATCGCGGTACGCTGGTTCCTCGAGGGGCGTCTGCGCCTGCAGGGCGACATCGCGACCATCGACGGCCAGCCGCTGCCGCCGGGCGGCATGCGACTGTCCCACGAGGACGCCGCCGAGGAACTCGACGAGGACGACGAGTCCCGTTGAAACCTGGCCGCGCTGTCGACTGAAACAACAAGGCCCGCCGAGCGATCGGCGGGCCTTGTTGTCTGTGGGCCTTGCATGCAGCAGTCGCGTGAGCGGTAAGCCCTCGCCTCTTCGCACTCAGGTGCGCGGCAGAGTCACTCCACGCTGGCCCATGTACTTGCCGCCACGATCGGCATAGGAAGTGTCACAGATCTCGTCAGATTCCAGAAACAGCATCTGTGCCACGCCCTCGTTGGCGTAGATCTTGGCCGGCAGATTGGTGGTGTTGGAAAACTCGAGGGTCACGTGACCTTCCCACTCCGGCTCCAGCGGCGTCACGTTGACGATGATGCCGCAACGCGCATAGGTGGACTTGCCCAGGCAAATGGTCAGCACGCTGCGCGGGATGCGAAAGTACTCGACGGTCCGCGCCAGCGCGAAGGAGTTGGGCGGAATCACGCAGACATCGCCCTTGATGTCGACAAAACTCTTCTCGTCGAAGGCCTTGGGATCGACCACCGCCGAGTGAATGTTGGTGAACACCTTGAACTCGTCGGCGCAGCGTACGTCATAGCCGTAGCTCGAGGTCCCATAGGAGATGACCCGCCGGTCGTTGACGTAGCGAACCTGATCGGCCTCGAAGGGCTCGATCATGCCCTCGTTCTCGGCCATGCGGCGGATCCATTTGTCGGACTTGATGCTCATGGGACTTCCTGCTGGGTGCTCGAAGAGTGGACGCGTTCGGTGGGGCCACATGATAGCGGCCCCTCGCTGCCACGTCACGATGCAAAGGTGATAGGCGCCTGACAGGCGCTTGATGAGGATCAGCCGGCGACGCCGCCAGGCGTCATCCTCCGCCGGCCCTTACTCGCTGAAGCTGATGCTCGGCCCCTGGTCGCCACCGTCACCGTCGATCTGCTCGGCCACCTGACGCGCCATGGTGCGGAAGGTCGTCGCCACTTCGCCGTCGGGCTCGGCGACCACGCTGGGACGTCCACCGTCCACCTGCTCACGAATGCCCATCGACAGCGGCAGGCGCCCCAGCACCCGGGTATCGTACTCCGCAGCGATGCGCTCTCCGCCCCCCTCGCCGAAGACCGGCTCACTGTGGCCGCACTTCGAACAGGTATGCAGGCTCATGTTCTCGACCACGCCCAGCACCGGGACCTTGACCTTGCGGAACATCTCGATGCCCTTGCGCGCGTCCAGCAAGGCGATGTCCTGGGGCGTGGTGACGATCACCGCGCCGTCCACCGGTACCTTCTGGGCCAGGGTGAGCTGGATGTCACCGGTGCCCGGCGGCATGTCCACGAACAGATAGTCCAGGTCGCTCCAGCGTGTCTGGTTAAGCATCTGCTGGAAGGCCCCCGCCACCATCGGGCCACGCCACACCATGGGCTCGCGAACGTCGACCATGAACGCCATGGACATGGCCTGGATGCCGTGGGCCTCCAGCGGCAGGAACTGGTTCTCGCCGCTCGCCTGGGGGCGCACGCCTTCGCCGACTCCCAGCATCTGCGCCTGGCTGGGCCCGTAGATATCGGCGTCGAGAACGCCGACGCGATAGCCTTCGGCGGCCATGGCCAGCGCCAGATTCACGGTCACCGTCGACTTGCCGACACCACCCTTGCCCGATGCCACGGCAACGATATGCTTGACCCCTTCGATCACGTCTCGCTCCTGTTTCCAGATGGGCGCGGTTAATCCGCCGGGCCAGTATAGGGCCCAGGCGGCGCGAGGTTAAGCGAAGCGGGACCGCCAAACGCAGCGGCGGGCCCGAAGGCCCGCCGCTGTTGCTTCCCGCAACCTTGCCGGCGTCACCGCCGGCAACCGTCTCGCTGACGCTCAGTTGGTGCTTTCGGTGCTGGCGTCGTCGGTGACCGAGGCTGCCGCATCGCGCACCTTCTCGGCAGCCTGACGGGCCACGTCCTTGACCGTCTCGACGGCCTCGGCGGCACCGGAGGCTACCTCATCGGTCCACTGGGTAGACGACTCCTCGCCCTCGGCGGCCGCATCGGCGGAGCCCTCTTCGCTGGCCGCATCCGCCTGGGAAGCGTCGGCGGAGGAACCTTCCCCGCTCTGGGAGGCGTCGGCAGAAGCCTGATCACCCTCGCTGCCACCCGGGGTCTTCTCCATGGACTCGGACGAGGCCACGTCCTCGTCCTCGGCGGCGCTCTCGTTGGAGCCCTGCTCGCTGGCCGAGGCCGCGCTGTTGCCCGAGGACTGAGAAGAGTCCTGCTCCTGCGACGACTGTTCCTCTGCCGCCGACCGCTTCGCCGACTGAACGGCGATATCGGCCTGGCTCATGCCATCACTGCTCTGGTCGCCGCTGTTTTCGCCGCCACCACTCTGGTCGCCACCCCCGGAGCTGATGACCTCGACGGAGCCGCTGCTGCTTTCGCCCTGGGACGAGGCCTGCTCGTCGGCACTACCCTCGCTGTCACTGCCTTGACCGGAGGATGCGCCATCGGAGAGCTCGGCGGTGGCACGATCGAGGTTCTCGAGCTCGATGCGCCAGGTGTCGAGTTGATTGTTGAGACGAGCCAGACGCTGGCGACGCTCGTCGGCACGGGCCTCGAGTTCATCGATCCTGGCCTGCAGCTCATCGCGGCGGGCGACCGCTTCCTCGGCACGGGACTCGGCCTGGCGAACACGCGCCTCGGCCTGCTCGCGTTGCTCGGCGGTGCTGGCCAGCGTCTGCTCGAGGCGGGCCTGGGCCTGCTCGGCCTGCTTCTGCGCCTCCTGCTGCTGGCTCTCGAGGCTCGCCACTTCTTCCTCGAGTGAACCGACGGCGCTCTGCTTCTCTTCGATGGAGCTTTCCAGATCACTCAGGCGCTTCTCGGCGTCATCGACCTCACCGGTCAAGGACTCAGCCTCGGACTTGAGCGAATCACGACGCTCCACCAGCTGCTGCTGTTCGTTCTGCGCCTCTTCCAGACGATTGCGCGCCGCCACCAGGTCGGACTGCAAGGATGCCTGGGTGGATTCGAGTTCCTTCAGATCGGCCTGTACCTGGGCGGCCTGCTCTTCGGCTGCCGCCTGGGCGGTACGCGCTTCGGCCTCCTCGGCCTTCAGGGTTTCGAGCTGGGCACGCATTTCCTCAAGCGAGGTCTCGGCCTCTTCCCACTGGGATACCTGGCTCTCGAGCTCGGCACGCTGGGCTTCCAGGGTAGCCTGGCTCTCTTCCAGCCCGGACACCTGCTCGCGCAGGGTCTCGACGCGTGACTCGCTGGCATCGAGTTCCTTGGTCAGGGCAGTGCGTGCCTCGCCGTTGGAACTGGCGCTGAGCTGGGCACCGATGGCCCAGATCAGGCTGACGCCGGCCACCGCCGCCAGGCCCTTGACGCGATTGTCCTTGAACAGCTCCTTGGCATCCTTGCCGGAGGCTGAAGACTGGGTCGCCTCGGAGGTGTTGCCATCCTTCTCGGTGTTGTTGTCCTTGTCGGGATTGATCTCTTCCATTCGGGGGTCTCCCTTGGGGTGGGACGGGTCCTGAGGTTCGAGGACCAAAGTGATCACAGCATACTGCCTGACTGCGGGCGCGTCAGGGGTGTGCTCCATCAAAAATACGCGCTAGCGAGCATTAGAAAATTGCCGTGTACCCTATCCGAGCATGTTTTCCGCAGAGCGTCGAGCCCCATTACCGAAGCGCAGGAGTCTGCGGAAAGCCGCCCTCACAAGCGTTCAGGATGCAGCGCCTGTTCGACGCACTACGTCTCCGGCTTGCCGCGTAGCGACTTGAGCTTGCCCCGCTGCTTCTTGCCTTCGAGGCGACGCCGCTTGGCCGCCTTGCTGGGCCGGGTGGCGCGACGCGCCTTGGGAATCACCAGTCCCTGCTGCAACAGCGATTTCAGCCTCGCCAGTGCCGCTGCGCGGTTGGCCTCCTGGGTGCGTTCCGACTGGGCCTTGATGATCACCACTCCGTCCTGGGTGATGCGATGATCATTGAGCGCCAAAAGGCGCTCCTTGACGTCGTCAGGCAACGACGATGCCTGAATATCGAAGCGCAGATGAATCGCCGAGGCGACCTTGTTGACGTTCTGGCCACCGGCTCCCTGGGCACGAATCGCACTCATGGCGATCTCGCTATGAGGGACCGACAGACGTCGACTTAGTTGCATCTTGCCTCCCTCCTGGTGGCTTGATAAATGACGGTAGATGAACGGCGTTGGTGGCCAGTATCGCTGGTCGGTGCCGATGCCCGGTGCTGATACCCAGTGCTGATGCCCGTTGCTGATGCTCAATGTTGATGATCAACGCCAGGCCGTCGGCGGCCCCATCCGGTGGGAGCGACACACTTCAAGGCCTGATCGGACCGACGCCGAGCCCCTTGAGCATGACACGACGAACGGCCTTGAGCAGCGGATAGCTGAGGCGTGCTCGCCGTCTCGACGACAGCCACCACAGCATCCCACGCGACAACGGACCTCGACCTCGCCCGGCCACTGCCGCCATACGTACCGCCTGATCACCATGGTAGCGCTCGTCGCCGAGCTCCAGCACCATACCCTCGTCCAGGCGACAGCCCAGACGCTCCAGACGCCGGACCTCTTCGGGGTGATGGCGCGCATCAACGAGTTCCAGCCGCCCTTCGGACAGTCCGTAGCGCGACACGAAGCTCCGACACAATGGACACTGTCCATCATAGATCAGCCTGGCGTCGGATTCGGTGCGGGATTCCTGGTCTGCAGATGCCACTCGTTCCTCCCGGCGTACCCCCGCCCTTTGACCATCTGGTTGGGCAAGGGTTTGACGCTGACACTGGCTCCCAGCGTATCATGCCCTATCCCTCAAGGACGATTCGGGCCCATGACAGCACCGCGCTGGTACCAACACGCCGTCTTTACTCTGCTGCCACGGCTCGCCTTCTTCATGTGGCGGGTGCTGACCCACTTTCTGCATAATCGGGGAATGCTGCTGGCGGGCGGGGTCGGCTTCAATATTCTGCTGTCCACCATTCCGCTGTTCGCACTGATGGTGGTGGCGATGGCTCAGGTCGTTGACGAGCAGCAGCTGCTCAATGTGATCGCCATGCAGGCACGCCACATCGCCCCGACCCACGCCGAGGTGATGCTGGAGTCGGTGCGCGCACTGCTGGACTCCCGCGACGCGATCGGCATCTACGGCATCCCGGTGCTGCTGATCTTCAGCTCCTTCGCCTTTCGCATGCTGGAAGACGCCCTGGCGCTGATCTTCAGAAAGCCCGACGTCAAGGACACCCGCAGCCTCTGGGTGTCCTTCCTGTTGCCCTACGCCTTCATGCTGGTACTGAGTGCGGCGCTGCTGGCGCTGGCCATGGCGGTCAGCCTGGCCAGCACCCTCAATGGACTGTGGATGGCGCTATACGGCCGTGAGCTGCCCATGGCCTCGCTGTCGGAGCCGGCCCTCAACCTGACCAGCTTCGTCGGCGTCTTCCTGCTGTTCAGCGCCATCTACAAGGTCCTGCCGGTGGTACGCATTTCCCTGAGGCGCGCCTTGGCCGGGGGCTTTGCCGCCGCCCTGATGTGGGAAGGGGTCAGGATCGCCCTGGTCTACTACTTCGCCAACCTGTCACTGGTAAGCGCGGTCTACGGCCCCCTGGCGACCCTGATCGTGGTACTTCTGAGCCTCGAGATCGGCGCCGTGATCCTGCTGCTGGGCGCCCAGGTCATCGCAGAGCTCGAGCACAACTGCCGCCTCGGCCTGCCCTGGCACCAGGACCCTCGAAAGCGCTCGCGGGTCGATGCCCTCAGCGGCGCTGCGGCTCCTTGCCCTGCAGGCGACGAATCAGCCCCATCAGGCCGCGACCGCTGATCATGCCCAGCAGGTAGATCACCACCACCAGCAGGGCCATCGGCATGGCAATGGTCCAGCCGAGCAGTTTCACTTGCACCATCTCGATGTTCTGCACCACCAGGATGGCGATCAGCGCCAGAATCACGACCTTTACCACCAACCAGAACTTTTCCATCGAAGACTCTCCTTGTGCCCGACACGGGCGTTGCGATGTCGCCAGGCCGAGCTCGAAATTGTGTCAAAGCGAGCGTCGGCCAGCGTGTGAAACATGGTCGCGGGGTGGCGGACTGTCAAGCTGGCCGGTCGAGGCACATCGTGGTCCCGCGTCGGTATCTCCACCGTCCTGCGCAGCCCACCAGCGAGGTCAGAAGGTGGACAGGCCGCTGGCCTCCATCAATCGATAGCGCCAGCCATCGAACCAGCCAGCCTCGTCCCGCGGCGCCCAGGCTCGGCTGGTTCGACGTCCGTCGCTCGAGTCCCAGCGCTGGTCGAACCAGGCGCCGATTTCGTCGATGGCGGCGACCCCTCGCCCTTTTAGCAAGACGCTGCTTTCAAGATTGAAGTCGTCGAGATTGCGTCGGGTCAGGTTGGCCGAGCCCAGAATCACGGCGTCCGCCAGCTCGTCCTTCGCCGAGCCCCTTCTCACCAACACCACCTTGCTGTGGCACTGCTCACCGTCGGTGACACACCAGCGCACCTGAACGCCCGCGTCCAGCAGCTCTTCGGCCACCGGCTGGTTGGGCAGGCCTCCCTTTTCAAAACCGAAGGCCTCACGATTGGGGTCGAGCAGCGCCCGAACCGCCACCCCTCGCCCGCTGGCCTCCTTCAGCGCCTGGACCACCCCGCGGTGGGCGACGTAGAAAGCGGCGACATCCAGCCGATCGCCGGCGACGGTGTCATCGACCTGAGCAAGCACGGCGTCACGGATGGCGGCTTCGGTCAGCAGTTGCGCCATCGCGCCATCCGATGTCTCGGCCTCGGGCGCTGGCGGCTGCGATACCTCGACGCCGGACCAGGACGCCACCTCGGCCTCGGAGGCGATGACGTCATGGGCCACGGGGCCGTCGATCCTCAGCGCCACGTTGGAGTGCAGGCTACTGCCGTCGTGGGGATTGGCCGAGGTGATCAGTGTCGACCACCCTTCGGCGTGATCCACCGTCAGCGTCTTGCGATGATTGGCGCGAAAATTGAGCAGCGCCAGGTAGCTTCTCAGGGTCACCGGCTCGCCACCGAAGGCATTGGGCAGCCAGCCGCCGTCCGGATCGTTGCCAAGCCGATCCAGTCCCAGATGCCAAAGGCCTGACCACAGCGGGTTGGAGGCGCGCAGGCGATCGAGACGGGTGATGGCAAGCTCGACCCCCGCCGCCTCGAGCCGCTGATAGAGTGGCACCCGCTGGCCTCCATAGAGAGTATTCAGGGGGTCGGTGATCACCACCACTCGCGGCGACGGCTGGCGTTGGCGGGCGGCGATCAGCGCATCGGCAAGGCGTTCGGCCAAGGGCAGAAACTCGCCCCCGCCGCTGCCTTCGAGGCGATTGAACAGGAACATGTCGACGACGATCAGCCGGCGGGCACCCTCGATCATCGCCACCGCTTCGTCAAAGATGTGCTGATCAAGATGGCGGCGGCCACCCTCGTCATACCAGGTTCGATCGGCGAGAAATTCGACCTCGCCCACTGGCCGCTCGGGCCAGGCCTTGCCGACGTTTTCCGGTAGTGGCTTGATACTCTGCCACAGCCCCATCCCCGCCCAGGCGACCAGCAGTACTGCCCCGCTCCATTTGATCGTGCGTCCCAGCCTGGCCATAGCGTCCTCTTGGCGAATTCATCCGTGGCGCACGAGCATAGCCCAAAACGTTTCACCCACACACGTACTCGTCTCCGCCGTCGCAGGCGGGGCGATGCAGCAGCCTCAAACGCTCGCGCCCGGCACAGGGCCGGGCGCGAGAGACCATCGACGGTCAGTGGGAGATCGCTCAGCTCAGCGCCAGCACCCCACCGCAGACCGCGATGGCGGCGCCGAGGGCACGCACCAGGCGCTGTTCGCGGCTGGCCAGCCAGCCACCCAGCACCCGCGCCAGCATGGTGATGGCAAGCGTCGAGGCCGAAAAGCCCACCACGTAGGCGACGAGTGAGGCGGCTGCAGGCATCTCGGCGCCGTGGGCGATGCCATGCATCGTCATCAGGGCGATCACCAGGCCTCCGCCAAGCGCTGCCGGCAGACGCATCAGCGCCGCCACCATGACCCCGGCGATCAGCACCGACAGGGCAATTCCCCCTTCCACACCGGGCAAGGCGCCGGCGGGAAGCGCGCCGGCCAGCGCCAGACCAGCCCCGGCCAGCATGCCAGCCAGTGCCATCAGCGGGGTAAAACGTCGCATGGCTGCCCCCTGCCCCAGACTCCACAGGCCGATGGCCCCCATCGCCAGCAGGTGATCGAGCCCCAACCAGGGATGCATCAGGCCGGCGGCAAGGCCGCCATGCTCGACGCCGTGGCCGGGGTGCGCCAGCGCCAGCGGTGCGACAAGGCCAGCGGCCATGGCGCCGGCGATCGCCAGGGAACGGGAAGAAACACGAGAACGCTGTGTCATGACAGACTCCTTGTTGACTGAGAACGCAACGCTTCGGCTGCGTGGTAACGGGCGATTCAGGCTTCCACTGCCTCGGCTCGCCGGTCGGGCAACATGCCCCGCTCGAGAATGAAACCGATGATGGTGTCGAGACCGACGCCGTCATACAGATTGGTGAAGACGAAAGGACGTTCGCCACGCATCTTGCGCGAGTCACGGTCCATCACCTCCAGCGAAGCATGCACCTGCTCGGCAATGTCGATCTTGTTGATGATCAACAGATCCGACTTGGTGATGCCCGGCCCGCCCTTGCGCGGGATCTTGTCACCCGCGGAGACGTCGATGACGTAGAGCGTCAGGTCCGACAGCTCAGGACTGAAGGTGGCCGACAGGTTGTCGCCGCCGGACTCCACCAGCACCAGTTCGAGCCCAGGATGGCGGCGGTGCAGCTCGTCGATGGCCGCCAGGTTCATCGAGGCGTCCTCGCGGATCGCGGTGTGCGGACAGCCGCCGGTTTCGACGCCGAGGATGCGATCCGGCGACAGCGCCTCGTTGCGGGTCAGGAAGTCGGCGTCTTCCTTGGTGTAGATGTCGTTGGTCACCACTGCGATATCGTAGTGATCACGCAGGGCCCGACACAGCTGCTTGAGCAGCGCCGTCTTGCCCGAGCCCACCGGGCCGCCCACGCCGACGCGCAGGCACTGGGAGGGAGTGGTTGAAGTGGTCATGGTGTTCTCCTGCCTGTCATGTAAGGCCATTCCCCGACGTGTCGAAGACCGGAAAATGGCGCCGTCGATACCCCGGTATCGATGGCATCGTTGTCACTCGCTCAGCTGCGAAACAGCCGCGAGTACTGGGTTTCGTGCAGGCCGCTGGCCAGGGCGAGCCCCGGCAGCGCCGGCCCCATGTCGTCATCGTCGATGATCAGGGCACGCCCCACCGCCTCGACCAGCGCCGGACGCAGCCGCTCGACCAGTCGCTGGGCCGCGGTATGCCCGAGCGGCAGCGCCTTGCAGGCTGCCGCCAGCTGGTTCTCGAGCCAGGCCCAGGCAAAGCCCAGCATGGCCTGTCGCGGCGGCAACCCGCGGGCTACCGCCAGGGCGCTGAAGGCGGTCACATAGCCAGGCTCGTCAGGCAAGCCGGCTTCGGGCGCCAGCCCCAGGCTGCGCATCAGGCGCACCAGCGACGCGCCCAGCTGGCGATCCTCCTCGCGCAGCTCTCGGGTCTCGCGTACCGCCCCCAGCCAGCAGTCCCAATGCGCCACCCTATCCTCGTCGCCCTGCTGCCAGGCCTCGACGAGTCGCGCCAGGGCAGGCAGTTCCGCCACCGCCAGGCCATCCTCCAGCACGCCCTCGAGCCAGTCGCCAAGACTCTTTTCATCGTGAACCCAGCCCAGTTCGAAGGCGCTCTCGAGCCCCTGGGACCAGGCGAAGGCGCCGATCGGCAACGCCGGGCTGACCAGCTGCAGCAGCCCCAGCAGGGCCAGATCATCGTGCGCCTGTGACGCAGACTCGATCCCGGCCATCAGGTGATCCCCTGAGCGTGGCTGTGTGAGGAGCCATGTGAGGAGCCATGTGAAGAGCCATGTGGCGAGCCGTGTGAATGGCCATGCCCGTGCGAATGCCCGTGCCCATGGTCATGGTCATGGTCATGAGAATCGCTGTGCGAATGACCATGCGAATGCCCACCCATGGTGTAGGCGCCCGGCTCGGGATCAAACGGCGCCTGGTGGTGCTCGAGCCGCGCACCAAGCCGCTCGGCCAGCTCTTCCAGCACATGGTCCGGCGCAAAGCGCACGTAGCAGCAGGCGTCACCCTGGTACTCGCCCTCGCCGATACCGAGGGTCACGTGGCGGTTGCCCAGGTGGTAGCACAACCGAGCCAACGCAAGGCCGGCGTCCGGCCCCGGCGCTACCCAGGCGGTCACCACCGGTTCCGGCGCAGCGATGACCCGGACGCGGCTGCCGTCCTCGGCCTGAAGACCGTCGCCGTGGCGCAGCACCGGACCGCGTTCGAGAAACAGACCCGCCGCACGCCCACTGTCCAGGGTCACCCGCAGGCGCCCCTTGATGCGATCGTCGTAGCTCAGGGTCAGGGTGTCCTGGACGCCGTCTTGCCCATCGCCGACGGGCAACGGCCCGAGCCGGCGGGTCAGCGACAATAGCGAACTCATGGATGACTCCTTGGTACTGTCAGCGGCACTGTCGAAAACCGTCATCATCGCTGACTCAAAAAAGGTGATAGCGCTGGGCCAACGGCAGCACGTCCAGCGGTTCACAGGTCAGAAGCTCGCCATCGCAGGTGACCTCGTAGGTCTGGGCGTCGACCTTGAGATCCGGGCAACGGTCATTGAGCTTCATGTCGCCCTTGCGCACCGCACGCACATCCCGGCAGGCCACCAGGCTGCTTTGAAGCCCCAGCCGATCCTTGAGCCCCGCATCCAGCGCGGCCTGAGACACGAAGCTCACCCGGGTCGCCGCGGCGGCCTGGCCCAGCGCCCCGAACATCGGACGGTAGTGCACCGGCTGGGGAGTCGGGATAGAGGCATTGGGGTCGCCCATGGGGGCCATGGCGATCATTCCCCCCTTGAGCACCAGCGCCGGCTTGACGCCGAAGAAGGCCGGATCCCACAGCACCAGATCGGCCAGCTTGCCCACCTCGACAGAACCGATCTCATCGGCCAGGCCGTGGGTGATGGCGGGGTTGATGGTGTACTTGGCCACATAGCGGCGGGCACGCAGGTTGTCGGCGCCACGTTCTTGATCTTCCGGCAGTAAACCACGCTGCACCTTCATCTTGTGAGCGGTCTGCCAGGTCCTGCACACCACCTCGCCGACGCGTCCCATGGCCTGGGAATCCGAGGCGATCATCGAGATGACGCCGAGGTCATGCAGGATGTCCTCGGCGGCGATGGTCTCGCGGCGAATGCGCGAATCGGCGAAAGCCACGTCCTCGGGAATATTGGGGTCGAGGTGATGACACACCATCAGCATGTCCAGGTGCTCGTCGACGGTGTTCACCGTGTAGGGCCGGGTCGGGTTGGTCGACGACGGCAGCACATAGTCCTTCGAGCAGGCGGTGATGATGTCCGGTGCGTGGCCGCCCCCGGCGCCTTCGGTATGGTAGGTATGGATGCCGCGCTGCTTGAACGCCGCCAGGGTGTCCTCGACGAAACCGGACTCGTTGAGGGTGTCGGTGTGGATCGCGATCTGGACGTCGTAGCGCTCGGCCACGCTCAGGCAGGTATCGATGGAGGCCGGGGTGGTACCCCAGTCCTCGTGCAGTTTCAGCCCCATGGCGCCCGCTTCGATCTGGGCCTCCAGCGCTTCAGGCAGACTGGCGTTGCCCTTGCCGAGCAGACCGATGTTCATCGGCAGGCTGTCGCAGGCCTTGAGCATCTGATGGATGTGCCAGGCCCCCGGCGTGCAGGTGGTGGCGTTCGATCCGGTGGCAGGCCCGGTACCGCCCCCCAGCATGGTGGTGATGCCGCTGGCCAGGGCCTCGTCCACCAGCTGCGGACAGATGAAGTGCACGTGGGCGTCGATGGCGCCGGCGGTGAGGATCTTGCCCTCGCCGGCGATGACCTCGGTGCCGGGTCCGATCACGATGGTGACGTCCGGCTGGGTGTCTGGATTGCCGGCCTTGCCGATGGCGGCGATGCGCCCCGCCTGGAGGCCCACGTCGGCCTTGACGATGCCCCACCAGTCAAGGATCAGGGCATTGGTGATGACGGTGTCCATCACCGTCTGGTCGAGACGCTGGCTCTGCCCCATACCGTCACGAATGACCTTGCCACCACCGAACTTGACCTCGTCGCCGTAGTGGGTGGCGTCCTTTTCTACCTCGATCCACAGCTCGGTGTCTCCCAGGCGCACCCGGTCGCCGACGGTGGGGCCATAGATGTCGGCATAAGCCTGACGACTGATCTTCATCGGGCGTCCTCCTGACCGCTGTCGCCGCTGTGTGCGCCCGTATCGTCCAGCGCGCCCATGACTTCACCGCGAAAGCCGTAGATATGACGACGTCCGGCGAAGCTTACCAGGGTGACCTCACGGCTCTGCCCCGGCTCGAAGCGCACCGCGCTGCCCGCGGCCACGTCCAGACGAAAGCCCCGCGCCCTGTCGCGATCGAACGCCAGTGCCGGGTTGGTCTCGGCGAAGTGATAGTGGGATCCGACCTGAATCGGTCGATCTCCGCGATTGGCCACCTCCAGCGTGACCCTGTCGCGACCCTCGCACAGGGCGATGTCACCGTCCTTCAGTTGGTATTCTCCGGGGATCATCCCGCGCCCTCCCTATTGGTATCAGCGTATGAGCCTGTCGCGTCGCCCCCGGATCAAGCCGGGGCCTGGCAACCTCACGAGATCGGGTTGTGCACCGTTACCAGCTTGGTGCCGTCAGGAAAGGTGGCCTCGACCTGCACCTCGTCGACCATTTCCGCCACCCCTTCCATCACCTCGTCACGCCCCAGTATCTGGCGCCCTCGGCTCATCATCTCGGCCACACTCAGGCCTTCCCGGGCACCCTCCATGATCTCGCAGCTGATCAAGGCCACCGCCTCGGGATAGTTCAGCTTGAGCCCCTTGGCGCGTCGCCGCTCGGCCACCAGGCCAGCGGTAAACAGCAAGAGCTTGTCCTTGTCACGCGGTGTCAGCTCCATCCTTTCATCCTCGATGTTGGTCAGGGTGGCCAGGGGTCGCCTGTCCCGCCCGGCATGACATTCAGGTAAACCAGATGCGTGGCACACAGGCCTCGCGATCCATCAGCATCGGACGCAGCAACGTCCAGGCCGCCTCGCACAGCGACCAGGCCTCGCGCCGCGAGTAACCGAGGTAGCGCAGCAGCAGGACGCCATCACGCACAGTGACGGCCCAGCGCTCGGCTTCACCAGCGCCGGGACTGCCGGCAAGGTCATTCCCTCCCTGCCCCAACCCTTGGCGCAGACGTTCGATCGCCGCGGACTCGTCTTCGAGCCCGACCGCCCACAGGGTTGCCTGGACGCTGCACCCTCGCTGCCCCCAGGCGCCGTGAAAACGACGATGGTCAGGGTCGAGGGGCTGGCGCTCGATCCACAGTGGTCGTCCGTCCCGGGATAACCGAAAGCGCTGTTCGAGGTGGCCGCTGGCAAACGGCAGGTCACTGGCCGGCCGGCCCAGCGCCAGCACCTCCCAGCCCAGGCAGCGGGCGCTGCCGGAAAGCTCGATCTCGGTGGCCTGCACCCCTCGCGAGCCGTCGAAGGCGATGGTTTCCTGGGGCAACCACTCGAGCAGCCCGCCCTCCTCGACCACCAGACGAGTGCGCTGGGACCAGGCCACGGCGTTGCGGTCGGCCCGATACAGCTTGTTGGCCGCCGGTGTGGTCAGCAGCGCCCGCGCCCCCGCGCCCACCCGCGCCTGGATATCCAGGATATCGCCGCTGACCAGGCCCCCCGGGGGATGCAGCAGATAGACGTGGCAGGTGCCGTCGCGGCCTTCGGGATAGAAGGGACGCTGCACCCGCAGGGGGCCGCGATGATCCACTCGATAGAGGCGAGTGGCCTGGCCATCATGGCGAAAGCCGAGATCGAGGCTGGCCTCCCAGCGCCGTCCCTCGTCGAAGCGATGGCCGTGCCGATCGGTCGAATCCTGTGTTGTCTGCGCGCTCATGGCTCTCCCGGGCGGTCCGTCGAGTCGGCGTGGCAAGCGAAAGTAAAAAAGGCCACCACCATTGCCCAATCAAGGTGCAAGCCCCGTACCAGCTTCTCAAATCTCTATTTTTCTACTTATTTTTCAATTTCTTATTAAACAGCCAAGGATTGCACCAGAGAAAAGCACGCCTTTGGCCGCGCACAAAAAAAGTGCGCAACCTTACGATTGCGCACCATTGATGTGCAGCGATTCATCCTGATTGACGCGCTACCGCTCAGACGGTCAGGTAGCGCTTCACCACGGCGTCGTCGAGCTCACCGATATCACCGACGGCGACTCTCCGCCCGCGATCGAGGATGGCGAAGTGGTCGGCGAAGCGACGGGCAAAGGGCAGTTTCTGCTCCACCAGCAGCACGGTCAGCCCATCATCGGCGATCAACCGACGGATGACTTCGCCGATCTGGGCGACGATATTGGGCTGGATGCCCTCCCCCGGCTCGTCGAGGATCAACAGCTTCGGCTCGATCACCAGGGCGCGCCCGATCGCCAGCTGCTGCTGCTGACCGCCGGACAGATCGCCGCCACGCCGGTGACGCATCTCCTTGAGCACCGGGAACAGCTCATAGATCCGTTCGGGCACCTGGCGCAGGCCATCACCACGGGCGGCAAGGCCAGTGCGCAGGTTCTCCTCCACCGTCATCAGCGGAAAGATCTGGCGTCCCTGGGGCACGTATCCCACGCCCAGGCGTGAGCGATCCTCGAGGCGACGGCTCTCCAGCGCGACACCGTCGGCGTAGCGAAGCTCACCGCCGGTGATTGGCACCTCGCCCATGATCGCCTTCATCAGGGTGGTCTTGCCGACGCCATTGCGACCCAGCACACAGGTACAGGCCGCCCTGGGCACGTCGAGATCGAGATCCCACAGGGTGTGGCTCTCGCCATAGAACTGATTGAGCCCGCGAATGCTCAGCATCGATCCACCTCCTTGCCTGTCTCCTGCCCCCACCGGCCGCAGACCTTCGCCCACAGCGTGGCCAGCCTGCCGCGGGATGCGCCGTCCGCCCAGTACAGCGCTCTTACCGAAGACTGCTGAGGTACCCGCTCCAGTCCGATCATGCCGCCTCCTCGTCGCCACCCAGGTAGACCTCGATCACCCTGGGGTCGCTTGCCACCTTGTCCATACTGCCCTCGGCCAGCACCGAGCCCTGATGCAGCACCGTCACCGTGCGGGCGATCGAACGCACAAAGCCCATATCGTGTTCCACCACCACCACCGAGTGCTTGCCGGCGAGGCTCAACAATAGCTCTGCGGTACGCTCCATCTCCTGCTCGGTCATCCCCGCCACCGGCTCGTCGACCAGCAACAGTCGAGGGCGCTGCATCAACAGCATGCCGATCTCGAGCCACTGCTTCTGTCCGTGGGACAGGATGCCCGCCTGGCGGCGACTGAGCGACGCCAGGCCCACCGTCTCGAGCACCTCCTCGATTCGCGTCAGCACCTCCCCGGTCATGCGCGCCTTGAGCGTCGGCCACAGGCTCTTGTCCATGGCCATCGCCAGCTCGAGGTTCTCGAACACCGTCAGCGCCTCGAACACCGTGGGCTTCTGGAACTTGCGCCCGATGCCGAGCCGGGCGATCTCCGGCTCGTTCTTGGTCAACAGGTTGTGGCGGCTGCCGAACCACACGCTGCCCTGATCCGGGCGCGTCTTGCCGGTGATGATGTCCATCATGGTGGTCTTGCCGGCACCGTTGGGGCCGATGATGCAGCGCAGTTCGCCGTCGTCGATGGTCAGGTTGAGATCATTGATGGCCTTGAAGCCGTCGAAGCTCACCGACACGTCCTCGAGATAGAGGATCGGGCCGTGGCGCACGTCGACCGGCGATTGTTCCGGGACCAGAAAGTCGAAGACCCGATCGCGATCGGCCAGGCTCTGAAGAAAGCTCATGAGGTGGCCTCCCTGGGGGTTGCATCCAGCGTGTCGGTTGGCGTGTCACTGTCATCGTCGCTGCCTTGCTGGCGAGAGCGTGACAGAAGCCCGGCGATGCCCTGGGGCAGCAGCACCGTCACCAGCACGAACAGCGCACCGAGCGCGAACAGCCAGGCCTCCGGCATCACCCCGGTGAACACGCTCTTGGCGTAGTTCACCGCCAGCGCACCGATCACCGCGCCATAGAGGGTGGCACGGCCACCCAGGGCCACCCACACCACCACCTCGATGGAGAACAGCGGCGAGAACTCGCTGGGGTTGATGATGCCCACCTGGGGCACATAGAGGGCGCCGGCGACCCCGGCCAGCATGGCCGAGACGACGAACACGAACAGCTGATAGCGCTCCACCCGGTAGCCGAGAAAGCGGGTGCGGGACTCGGCGTCGCGCACCGCCACGCAGACCCGCCCAAGCTTGCTGACCACGATGGCACGACACAGCAGGAAACCCAGCGCCAGCGCTACGCCGGATGCGATAAACAGCCCCAGTCGTGTGGCGTCGGCGGACAGGTCGAAGCCCAGCAGTTCCTTGAAGTCGGTCAGGCCGTTGTTGCCGCCAAAGCCCATCTCGTTGCGGAAGAACGCCAGCATCAGCGCAAAGGTCAGCGCCTGGGTGATGATCGACAGGTAGACCCCGGTGACCCGCGAACGGAACGCCAGGAAGCCGAACACCAGCGCCAGCAGGCCCGGCGCCAGCAGCACCATCACAAAGGCAAAACCGGCCATGTCAAAGCCAAGCCAGTACCAGGGCAGACTGTCCCAGTCGAGGAACACCATGAAGTCCGGCAGCAGCGGATCGCCGTAGACACCGCGGTCGCCGATCTGGCGCATCAGGTACATGCCCATGGCGTAGCCGCCGAGGGCGAAGAAGGCGCCGTGGCCCAGGCTGAGAATCCCCAGGTAACCCCAGACCAGATCCACCGCCACCGCCAGCAGCGCGTAGCACAGGTACTTGCCCAGCAAGGTAACGGTATAAGTAGAGACGTGTAACGGATGCTCCGGCGCCAGCAGCAGATTTGCCGCCACCACCAGCGCCATGGTGGCACCGAGCACCGCCATGAAGATCAGAGTCGACCGCTCGCCGAACGGGCGAGCCAGCCATAGTCGGGATGATGGCATCGCTCAGCCCTCCGCCGCGCGGCCCTTCTGGGGAAAGAGTCCCCTCGGGCGCTTTTGAATGAACAGAATGATGAACACCAGCACCAGGATCTTGGCCAGTACCGCCCCGGCCCAGGGCTCCAGCACCTGATTGATCACCCCCAGCGAGAGCCCCGCCACCAGGGTGCCCCACAGATTGCCGACCCCGCCGAACACCACCACCATGAAGGAGTCGATGATGTAGTTCTGGCCGAGGTTGGGACCGACGTTGGTGAGCTGTGACAGCGCCACCCCCGCTAGGCCAGCCACCCCCGACCCCAGCGCGAAGGTCAGGATGTCGACGCGGGTCGCGCGAATGCCCATGGAGCGTGCCATGGCACGATTCTGGGTCACCGCGCGTACCTCCAGCCCCAGCCGGGTGCGGCGCATCACCAGCATCAAGGCGGCAAACACCAGGATGGCGAAGCCCAGCACATAGAGGCGATTGAGGGTCAGCGACAGCGCCTCGTTGATCACCAGCGAGCCGCTCATCCACTCGGGCGTCACCACGGTACGGTTGAGCGGAGAGATCAGGGTGCGCACCAGCTGCTGCAGGATCAGGCTGACGCCGAAGGTCGCCAGCAGGGTTTCCAGCGGACGCCCCTTGAGGAACTGGATGACGCCTCGCTCGATGGCCACACCCACCAGCGCCGCCACCAGAAAGCCCGCCGGAATCGCCAGCAGCAGCGCAAGCCCCGGCTGCCCCGGCAACAGCTGCTGCATCGCCCAGGTGGTGTAGGCCCCCAGCATGATCAGCTCGCCATGGGCCATGTTGATCACCCCCATGACGCCGAAGGTGATAGCCAGGCCGATCGCCGCCAGTACCAGCACCGAGCCCAGCGACAGGCCGAAGTAGAGCGTCTCGGCGGCGCGGTTGAGCTTGAGCGCCTGCTCGCTTTCGGCAAGCGCCGCCTGGGCGGCTTCTGCCAGCGCTACATCGTCGCTGCGGCTGGCCTGCATCAGCGCGGCCCTGGCCTGGCCATTGAGGCTGCCGGACAGCGCCTCGACCGCCGCGACGTCTCCCTGTTCGACCCGTGCGATGGCGATGGCCTGCTCCAGGGTCGCGGCCACCTCGGGGTCGCTCTCGGCGGCGGCCAGCTCGCTCAGCGACTCGACCGCCTCCGGGTCGACCTCGCCCAGCAGATCCCGCGCCGCCGCCAGCCGCTGGGCAGGGTCGTCGACACGCAGGTCGATCAGCGCCAGGGTGCTGTCCAGATAGCCCCTGAGACTGTTGTTGATGGAGACGCGGTCGAGCTCGCGGCGCGATATTTCGCCCGCCGGCTCCAGCGTCAGGGCGTCGGCCACGGGCCAGTTGCGACCGCGATTTTCCAGTACCACGACGATAGCGCCGCTGTCCTTGACGCGGGCGAGCTTGCCCTCGGCAAAGCTCTCGAGCCAGCGCCGGGCGCGCTCGTCACCGCTCTCGGCGATGGCGTCGATGGCCGCTTCCTTGTCGCGGAAGCTGGACTCGGCCAGCGCCGACAACAGCGCCGGCCCCTGGTCGGAAGAAGCGGCCTCGGAAGCGCCGGCGTCCTGAGCCCAAGCCTGGCCCAGCCCCAGGGCGACGAGGCAAAGCAGCACCAGCGCGCTCAGCCAGTGACGACCTGCAATTAAATTCATGGTGAGGTCCCTTGAGACACCCGGGTGCCGACGGCACCACGGGCAGGGTTGGCGTGATCCGGGCCGGTGCGCCGTGCGCACCGGCCCCTTGTCGTTATGTTCTATTCGCTGGAGGCGACGTCTGAGCCACCACCGCAGCTACCCTGCACCACGTTGTAGTTGCCGCACTCAAGTGGAGCACGCCAGTCGCTGATCAGATCGCGGGAGCCTTCCAGATAGTCGGACCAGGCGTCGCCGGCCACGGTGGACGGGGTCTGCCACACCACCGAGAACTGGCCGTTGTCCTGGATCTCGCCGATCAGCACCGGCTTGGTGATGTGGTGGTTGGGCATCATGGTGGCGTAGCCGCCGGTAAGATTGGGCACCGACACACCGATGATCGCTTCCTTGACCGCATCGACATCGGTGGTCTCCGCCTTGCGCACCGCCTCGGCCCACATGTTGAAGCCGATATAGTGGGCTTCCATGGGGTCGTTGGTGACGGCGTTGTCGTCGCCGGTGTAGTCGTACCAGGCGTCGATGAAGTCGTAGTTGACGTCTTCATCCACGCTCATGAAGTAGTTCCAGGCCGCCAGGTGGCCGACCAGCGGCGCGGTGTCGAGACCGGACAGCTCCTGCTCACCCACCGAGAAGGCCACCACCGGGATATCCGAGGCCTCGACGCCCTGGTTGGCCAGCTCCCGGTAGAAGGGCACGTTGGCGTCGCCATTGATGGTGGAGACCACCGCCGTCTTCTTGCCGGCACCACCGAACTGCTTGATCTCGGAGACGATGTTCTGCCAGTCGGAGTGACCGAAGGGGGTGTAGTTGACCATGATGTCCTCGTCGGCCACGCCCTGTGATTTCAGGTAGGCTTCGAGGATCTTGTTGGTCGTGCGCGGATAGACATAGTCGGTACCGGCCAGCACCCAGCGCTCAACACCGACCTCGTTCATCAGGTAGTCCACCGCAGGAATCGCCTGCTGGTTGGGCGCAGCGCCGGTGTAGAAGACGTTTTCGGAGGATTCCTCGCCTTCGTACTGCACCGGATAGAACAGCAGACCATTGAGCTCCTCGACCACCGGCAGCACCGACTTGCGCGATACCGAGGTCCAGTTGCCGAAGATCACGTCGACCTCTTCCTGCGCCAGCAGCTCGCGGGCCTTCTCGGCAAACAGCGGCCAGTTGGAGGCCGGGTCCACCACCACCGGCTCAAGCTCGCGGCCGAGCAGGCCACCCGCTTCGTTCTGCTGCTCGATCAGCATCAGCATGGTGTCTTTCAGGGTCGACTCGCTGATCGCCATGGTACCGGACAGCGAATGCAGGATACCGACCTTGATCGGGTCCTCCTGGGCGAGCGCCGGTGCGGCGATGGCCAGCGACAGCGTGGACACGGCCAGGCTGGCCAGCGCCTTTTTAGAAAGCGCTTTGGAACGGTGGGCACAAACCTGCGTAGAAGAGATCGAAGCGGTGGGCATGGGAAACCTCCAGGGGTTGCCTTGTCGTTGTGATGGACCATCGTCGAGAGGGAGCCAAGCGGTTCTGCTAAAACCGCTGTATCGCTCAGGCCTGACGTCTTGCGACGTCGACCTCCATCACCACTTCAAGCAAGTCCCATGCCAGCCATATAAAACATTTATAAATTCCGACATTACGTCGGCCAAGACGGGGGCTTACCCACCCCGCCTTGCGCCACAAGAGAGCATCTCGCGCCACCGGGGCGCATCATTGCACCATGCATGGTGCACTTCGCTCCCCCGCCCCCTGCTTCTGCACCACCACAGCGCCAACCAGCGGTGCACCCCGCCACGGCCGGCACCAGAAAGGAGCGCCCTATATCGAGACGCTTCACTTGCAGGGCCCAGCATGACGGCAGCGGCGAGTACAAGTGTTCCGAGCGCAGCCACCTTTCAGCGACACAGCTGGGGTGTCTGTTCGGAAGGCAAATGGGAGTCGATACGAAAACATCACCGAGACAAGGCACGTAGCCATGCGTCCACATTCATCCGTTCGTGGAAGACTTCGACAAGTTCGAGTGTCTCGTCCGTCTCGCGCAAGATCAGATAGTGTCGACCTTCACGGAAGTAGCGAAGGTGAGATTCATGGCCAGCGGTGCTCGATAGTGTCGAGCATGGCCTGGGATGGGGCGGATGTCCCGCCGCCAGGGATTCAAGGCGGTGAACAAGTTGTGCCGTATACCGCTCGGCTCTCGCCTCGCCGAATTCCGATAGGGTCCAACGAAGAATATCTTGCAGGCTTGCAAGTGCCGCCGGCGCGTAAATCAATCACTTCAAGAAGCATCGCCTGTTCGAGCAGCCTCGAGAACACTACCCAGAACTTTTCGTGGATCACCGGTTACACCTTCTCCACGATCAAGCTGCTCAAGCGCGACATCTATTCGAGAGCCGATGAGCGCAATCTCACGACGTTCCTTGAGTGCACGCAACCCCGCTCGTAGCACTTCGCTGGCATTGGCGTAATCCCCAGAGGCCACCAGTTCGTCGATAAAACCATCTAGTTCAGGTGTGAGCGCCACGTTTCGAGCATGATTGGCCGGCATACGCCCTCCTATTGACCAGAATACATCTGGTGCAAGATTGGCCAGGGGTGGCCAGATTAGCCACCCCTGGAACCCGACCAGGACCGTCTGCGCGACCGACGTCTCTCGCAGCACTTGGCGCGCACTGCCTTGAAGACATCGAACCTGAACCGGACTGGGTATCCCGCCATGAGCCCCCTTGGGACCCGACACAGGGCCAAGCACCAGACCGTTTCATCGACAAGGCTTAGCCCTCGAGCTGGCGGAGCACCTGTTCGGTAAAGGCGCTGCAGCCGGTATCGCCGCCGAATTCCCGGGGCCGATACCGGCCATCGGACAGTACGCCGTCCACCGCTTGACGCAACCGACCGGCGGCGTCAGACAGACGATCGTCGGCGTGCTCCACCGCCAGCCATTCGAGCATCATGGCCCCGGACAACAGGGTGGCGATGGGGTTGGCGGCGTCCTGCCCGGCGATATCCGGGGCGCTGCCGTGTGCCCCCTGGAACAGACCGTGGCGATCGCCCAGTTCGGCAGACGGCGACACCCCCATCCCGCCGACGGTGGCCGCCCCCAGGTCCGAAATGATGTCACCGAACAGATTCTCGGCGACGATCACGTCATAGAAGTCCGGACGCTTGACCAGGTGCACCGTCATGGCGTCGACGTAGGCGTAGTCGAGTTCGACGTCATTGAACTCGGCGCCTACCTCGTCGCACACCTTGCGAAAGAAGGCGTAGCTTCTGAGGATGTTGGCCTTGTCACAGACGGTAAGCCGCCGCTTGCCGTCCTTCGGTGCGCCCTGACGTCGCCGTGACAGCTCCAGGGCGAAGCGCGCGACTCGCTCGGTGCCCTTGCGGGTGATCACCAGGCTGTCGCTTGCCATCTCGTCGCGCAGCACCACCCCTGCGCCGCGACTGGCGTAGAGGCCTTCGGTGTTCTCGCGCACGATGACATAGTCGATGGTACCGGGCTGATGGTGTCTCAACGGCGACTCGACCCCGGGCAGCAGGCGGATCGGACGCACGTTGGCGTAAAGGTCCAGTCCGAAGCGCAGCTTGAGGTGCAGGTCGTTGCCCACCTCGGTCCCGTCGTCGTAGGTCACCCCCGGCAGCCCGGCGGCGCCATGCAGGATGGCGTGACTGGCCCGACAGGCGTCCAGCGTCGACTGGGGCAGCACCTCGCCGGTCTTGTCATAGTGCCCCGCCCCACCGTCGAGCCAGTCGAAACGTAGCACGTCGCTGCCCAGCAGCGCTTGCAGTGCCCGCACCGTGGCGCCCGCGACCTCCGGGCCGATACCGTCACCAGCGATGGTGGCAATTCGATAACTCACAGAGATTCCCTCGTCTTGTTGTTGTCCATTGATGGTGGCCTCGCAGTATCGTGGTGCAGCGATGTTCTATCCATAGGACCTTATGGTCGATGGCGATGGCGATGGCGACGTCAGAGATCACGCCGCATGATCAGATCCCTGTCCACCACATCGCCCATCTGAAAACTGTGGGTGCCTACCTCGACAAAGCCCCGGGAGCGATAGAAGGCGATGGCGGGATGATTGTTTTCCCACACGCCCAGCCAGACGAAGGCCCTGGCCTGTTCTCGCGCCTCGGTGATGGCCTTGTCGTACAGCATCTTGCCAAGCCCTCGGCCCTGGGCCTCGGCCAGCAGATAGATGCGCTCGATCTCGAGACCATTGTGCTCGCTCAGATCGGTCTGGGCCTCCCCCCAGTTGAGCTTGAGATAGCCGACCGCTACGGGCGCCTTGGCAACGCCCTCGCGCTCCTTTCCCGCTTCACCCGTCTCGCTGCGGCCGGCCTCTTCCAGCAGCCAGAATCGCGACTGTGGGCAGGCCAACTCGCGCTGCACCCTTCCCAGGTCAAAGGCATCACTCAGATAGCGCTCCATGGTCGCTTTCGAGTAAAAGTCGACAAAGGTCTGGTAAAAGGTCCGGCGCCCCAGGGCGGCCAGCGTTTCGGCGTCCTCGAGCGTTGCCTGCCTCAGGCAGTCATTCATCTCGCGTCCTTGCTCCATCGTTGTTGCCCCATCGTTGTTGCCCCAGCGGGTGGAATCATCGCTGCTGATCGCCACACAGCACGGCAGCGTCACGAGCCGAACGCCCATCCCCTCGAAGGCCTTCGCGGATACCCTCGCGTTCTTCCTGGGCTTGTGCTGCCGGGCTTGTACTAGTCAGCCAAGTGCTTGCCCACCAGTCGCCCGATCTCGAATGCCAGTCCAAGGGGTCAATCGCCTTCGTACCTTGGCGCTGGATCATCTCCACACAGCACGGCAGCGTCACAAGCCGAACGCCCATCCTCTCGAAGGCCTTCGCGGATACCCTCGCGTTCTTCCAACGGCTTGTGCTGGCTGGCCTTGTGTTTGCCCACCAGGCGCGCCACCTCGAGCTCCACCCCCACAATGCCACGCCGCATCCCCTCCAGGTAGTCTTCGGGGGCGTCGTCCACCGCCCAGGGCGCTTCCCGGCCCGCCTCGAAGCGATCGACCAGTGTCGTCAGGTGCGAGGTGAGCCAATCGCTTTCACGCGGGAAGACGAGCCGACCGTGGGCGTGCACTACCTGGTAGTTCCAGGTCGGCACCACGCGACCATGGCGGCGCTTGTCGGGATACCAGCCAGGCGAAATATAGGCGTCGGGGCCATGAAAGATCGCCACCGCCTCGATCGCTGCCGCGTCTGCTCGCTCACCCTCCCCCAGCCGCCAGAGGGCATTAGCTCGGGCGATATGTCCACGCAGCACCAGCGCGCCCTGTGCCGTCTGCTCGACCATCAGGGGCAGGTGGTCGATACACACCCCCTGGTCACCGTCGGTGACCAGGGTCGCAAAGGGATAGGCACGGACCACCGCCATCATGGCGTCATCGTCGGTCATGGCGAAGTGTCTGGGCTGATACAAGGGTCACGCGCTCCTTCAAGGTGGTTGGCATCCATCAATGTTGACTGCGAGAAGTAGAAGTTTATGTGCCCGCAGGGTCATCCAGGTTCAGGGTATAGGCGTAGAAGGCGTCGTTGCGCTGCCAGTTAAGTGACTCATACAACGCCTGGGCGGTGTGGTTGTGGGTCTGCGTATTGAGCGTCAACTGCCCGACACCCTGCTCCCTCGCCAGGTTCGCGGCGGCCTCCATCAGCTCACGGCCGATCCCCTTGCCACGCGCCTCGGGCGCCACGAACAGGTCGGCCAGGGTCCAGCGCGGTCCCACCCGTACCGTGGATAGCGTCGGATAGAGCTGAACGAAGCCTTCGAGCACACCCTCGTTGTCGCTGACCAGCAGGCGCGAGTCGGCGAGCGCGAGGCGCGTCTGGAGAAAGTCGCGGGCAGCCTGGATGTCGCTTTCCTGTGAATAGAACACCCGGTAGCCATCGAGCAGCTCACTCAGGGGTTGTAGATCGGCGATACAGGCAGGACGAACATGGTTCATGAGTCACCTTTCACATTGGCGGTCGTGTGCGCCGGCTGGCCAGAGGCGCACCGGCTCGTCGGGATGACAGGCACCCAGTCTTGCGCAATAGTGGTCCCACCATAAGAACCAATACTGTCCAGAAAAGGGGAACCAGTGTCCAGCCTTCACCGTCACGCCGAATGGATCACCGAAGCGCTGGCCATGCGCCTGGCGCCACCCGCCGCCGAACCCCCGTCGGGTTCGCTGTCCCAGCGCCTGTACGCGGCCCTGCGCGAGTGGATACAGCAAGGTAGCTTGCCCGCCGCCAGCGCCCTGCCCTCGTCTCGACGGCTGGCCGCGGACCTCGGCATCGGCCGCAACACGGTGCTTGCCGCCATGGACCGCCTGGTGGCGGAAGGCTTCGTCGAGGCGCGCCCGGGGGCCGGGCTATTCGTGGCGTCTTTGGCGCTGCCCGAACCCAGCCCGTTGCCCGGCGCCCCCATCCAGGCGAGCCGCTGGCATTCTCGGCGAGGTCAGCGCCTGCTGGAGAGTTGCGGCGAGATGGAGGGCTCCCGTGACGCCTTCGCCCCGGGCGTCCCCGCCCTCGACCTGTTCCCGCGCGAGGCATGGCAGCGCCTGCTACGGCGCCACCGTCACCAGGCCAGTCTCGACGCCTTCGGCTACGCCACCAGCGGCGGGCATCACGCCCTCAAGACGGCGCTGTGTGACTACCTGCGTCTATCGCGCTCGGTCAATTGCCAACCACATCAGATCCTGATTACCCAGGGCGCCCAGCAGGGCTTCGAGCTGATCGCCCGCCTGCTGGCCGACCCCGGTGACAGCGTCTGGGTCGAGGATCCCGGCTATGCCGGTGCCAAGGCCTGCTTCAACATGGCCGGGCTAACGCCCGTCCCGGTACCGGTGGACGCACAGGGCATGCAGCCTGAGGCTCTCGCCCCGGATAGCCCGCCACCGCGACTGATCTATGTCACCCCCTCGCATCAGTACCCCTGCGGCGTGACGATGCCGGTGGCACGGCGTCTCGCCCTGCTCGACTTCGCCCGCCACCACGGCGCGCTGATCATCGAGGACGACTACGACAGCGAATTTCGCTATACCACCGCGCCGGTGGCCTCCCTGCAGGGGCTGGCCGGGGGCGGTCCGGTGCTCTACGTCGGCACCTTCAGCAAGGTGCTCTACCCGGGCCTCAGGCTCGGCTACCTGGTACTTCCCGAGGCCCTGGTGGACGACTTTCGCCGCGCCAACGCGCGACTGCATCGGGAAGGCCAGTACGTCTCCCAGTCAGCGCTGGCAGACTTTATCGTCGAGGGACACTTCTCTCGCCACATCGCGCGCATGCGCCACTGCTATCGACAGCGCCAGGCATGCCTGCGCGAGGCCCTGGCGCCGGCCGTGGAGCAGGGACTTGAACTGTCGGCCGGCCAGGCCGGCATGCACCTGGTGGCAAGGCTCGCCTCACTGAAACAGGAGCAACGCCTGATCGAGCGCGGACGGCGCGAGGGCGTCACCCTGTCACCGCTATCGGGTCACTACCTGGCACCTGATGCCATGCCTGGGCTGGTGCTGGGCTACGCCGGCTCGACACCGGAGCGGATCGCCGAAGCCGGCGGCTGGCTGGCCAGGGCCTGGATCGATGACAACGCACGATGCGATGGCGCGCCGACGTGATGTGACGCCGCTGCACCAAGCTCGCGAGACAGTGGGCAACGACGATGATGCCAGCGGCGATGATCGCAATACGGTTTCCCGCCCCTCGCCGCGACGCGCGCTCGAGTGTCACTTGGCAGTTCGCTGAATATCCCAGACCACCCTGAATCCCTGGTGGGTGGTGGTGGAGTCAGGCGTATTGCTGCTGCGGGCGGCGATGCGATAGCGGAAACAGTAGCTGACGTGGCACAGGTGTGAGCCGCCCTTGAGCAAGCGACATCCCCTTCGCGACTTGCCGAATGCCTGGGCCGATCGTCTCAGCGAGCGAACGACGAAAGGCTCAGCCGTCCACTCCCAGACATTTCCCACCATGTTGAAGAGCCCGTAGCCATTGGGTGCAAAGGCCTTCGCCGGAGCGGTGAACAGATAGCCATCGCGACCGAGATTCTCGTGGGGAAACCGGCCCTGCCAGATATTGCAGGGAAAATACGAGGTGTCGTCGGGCTGCCGATCCCCCCAGGGAAAGGGCACATCACCCTGCCCGCCGCGCGCGGCATGCTCCCATTCCACCTCGGTCGGCAGCCGCCCTCCTGCCCAGTTCGCATAGGCCTTGGCATCATGCCAGGACACATGCACCACCGGATGGTCAGCAAGGCAGGTCGCGGCATCATTGCCCGCGCCGTCGACATCACGCCAGTTGGCTCCGTCCACCCGGCGCCACCACTCCAGTGATTCCACACCCAGGGTGTCACGCACATTGCCTGCTACCTGGCGGTGAAACACGAAGCTCCAGCCGAGGCGCTCGGCCTCGGTCACAAAGCCGGTGTCCTCGACGAACGCCGCAAACTGCGCGTTGGTGACCGCCGTCGCGCCGATTCTGAACGCTGCCACCCGCTTGCGCCGCAGGGGGCCTTCGCCGTCATCGAGGATGACCGGGGTGGCGGTGCCCAGGTAAGCCTTGCCGCCAGGAATCTCGACCGCCCCCTCATCGGCACGCGGAGTGTCCGACCACGGGATCTCGATCGCGGGTGAACGCGAAGCAGCGTCGGCGGAAGGAGAACAGCAGCTGCGGCGGGAAGTGTCATGTATCGAAGTCATGGGCGAACGATCAGATCTCAGTTGGCGCAAGGCGCAGCAAATTGGCATGGCGCAGCAGATTGGCATGGCGCAGGTCAGCGGACTGCCGCCATGGACTCATGGTGCATCAACCCTTGAAAGCCGCCAAACAGACAGCCGGCCAGGCACAAAGCACCCCGAACTTCTGTTTGACAAACCAGCTCCTCCAATTAATATCTAACAGATAGTTATTAAAAGAAACCCTGATCATGATCAACAAAAACACTGACAACACACCCGCCAGCCTGCGCAAGGCCCACCGAGGCCTGTTTCTGTCCGACATCCAGATGAGCCCGGGCATCTCTCGGGCAGAGCTGGCACGTCGGCAGGGATTTTCCGAGATGGCTGCCACCCGCATCGTGCGAGAACTGGTGGCGGCAGGAATCGTCGAGGAATTCAGCGTCGACACCCCGAAGAAGTCCGTCGGCCGCCCCAAGACCGGCCTGCGCATCGTCAAGGACGGCATCTTCGCCGGCGGCATCACGGTGTCGGCCTACCATTCCGAGGTATCGATCTGCGATGCCAACGGCTCCCCCGTCGCCCGCGCCCATCTCGACGATCCCCCCCTTGCCGACGTGGCAGAGACCGCAAAGTTCTACGCCAGAGCGTTGCACGATCTGATCATCGCGTCCGGGATCGACCAGGACCGCATGGTCGGTGTCGGGGTCTCTCTGTCGGCCCGCACCCAGCCGGAAGAAGGCCGAATCGTCAAATCGGAATATTTTGGCTGGGGGGGAGACGACGGGCGCTTCTGCCGTGAGATTCGAGCCCTGACCAACCTGCCGGTCGAGGTCGAGAATATCTCGAATTCACTGGCGATCGCCGAGATGCGGTTCGGCGCCGCCCGGGATATTTCGGACTTCACACTCATCCACGCCGCCACCTTCGTCGGCGCCAGCGTGGTTTCCGATCATCGCCTGGTGCGAGGCGCATCCGAGGTATCGGGGCTGATCGGTCATTTTCGCGCCCAGACGCGTCCGCTCGAATGCGTCTGTGGCAGAAACGATTGCCTCAACCTGTCGGCCACCGGCTTCGGCCTGCTGTCGCAGTTGGGCAAGCTCGATCATCAGCGATTCGATCGCTCCAGGCTGTCCTACTACGCCACCTCACTGCTGGCCGCGCTGGAAGACGGCAAAGCCGATGCCCTGGTCCAGCAGGCCGGGGCACAACTGGCACCGGCGCTTGACTGCATCGTGAAATTGCTCGGCCCGCAAAGGGTGATCCTGAGCGGCCATCTCGGCACCAACGAGACCTACTACTCGGCGGTCGAGACGGCACTGAGAAACGACTTCGACTACGGCACGGATTCGGACTTCGAACTGACCAAAGGCACCTTCTCGTCCGGCGACGCAGCGGCGCTGCTGGCGCTGCATGTCTTCTGCTACTCCAACCGGCTTGACTACCAGCGCTTTGCCTAGCGCGCCACCGAAACGGGAGGGTCTTTCCCATGGCTGACAGCGTACAACAAAGGTGTTTGACCAGCGTGATCGCCATGGCGGCGGTCGGTCTGATCGGACTGACACTCTATACCGCCTACTTCGGGGTCTTCCCCGATGGCATCCAGCGCAGCGCGCATCTGCTGATGGTCATGGTGATGGTGTTCGCCATGGCCCTGATCGGCACCGAGTCTGACGCGGGAGCGCGCGCGCCTGTCGGTATTGGGGCACGCCTGTGGTTCCTGGCCGCCTTGGCAGGGGCAGTCCTCGCCACCGGCCACCAGCTTTTCAATTTCGACGCGATCAACAGCCGCTATGGGGCGATCACCTCCTACGAGATCGTGTTCGGCGTCATCCTCATCGTTGCGCTGTTCGATGCCTGCCGGCGCACCATCGGCTGGCCGATCGTCATTCTCGCTTCCGTCTTTCTCGCCTATGGCTTGCTCGGTGCCTATCTGCCGGAGCCGCTTGGCCACCGGGGGTATTCGGTCAAACGGGTGATCTCGCAGATCTATCTGGGTGGTGGCGGCATCTTCAGTACGCCACTCGGGGTCAGCGCCACCTTCGTCACCGGTGTCGTGGTGCTCGGCGCCTTGCTGGAGAAAACCGGCGCGGGTCAGGTCATGATGGACTTCGCCACCGCACTGACCGGCAAGATGCGAGGTGGGCCAGCCAAGGCCGCCGTGGTCGGCTCGAGCCTGATGGGCATGATCTCCGGCACCGCCGTGGCAAACGTCCTGACAACCGGACCGATTTCGATCCCCTTGATGCAGAAGAGCGGCTATCGCAAGGAAGCCGCCGGCGCCATCGAGGCCGTGGCCTCGACCGGGGGCCAGTTGATGCCGCCGGTGATGGGTGCGGCGGCCTTCATCATGGCGGAGTTCACCAACACCTCCTACCTCGTCATCGCCAAGGCCGCCTTCCTCCCCGCCGTGATCTTCTACGCGGTGCTGCTGGCGATGGTCCATTTCGAGGCGGCGCGGCGCAATATCCCGGTGCAGCACGTGGCCGGCACCGTGACCAACTGGCGCAGGATCCTGAAGCACTCCTACCTGCTGCTTCCCCTGCCGGTTTTCGTGAGCATGCTGCTCAACGGCTATTCCATCATGCTCTCGTCCTTCTGGGCGATCATTGCCTCGTCACTGATCAGCTATCTTGACCGGGCGACGGCGCTGACACCTCGCCGTCTCGTCGACACCTGCCTGGCGGCGGCCCAGGCCGTCATCCCGGTGGCGCTGGCCTGCGCCGTGGCGGGGGTGATCATCGGCATCATCACCCTGACCGGCATCGGGCTGAAGTTCTCGAGCCTGGTGGTGATGCTATCGGGTGGCTCCCTGCCCCTGGCGCTGGTACTGACGATGCTCACCTGCATCATCCTCGGCATGGGCCTGCCGACCGCCGCCGCCTATATCCTGGTCGCCACCCTGGTCGCCCCCGCCCTGGTCGACCTGGGCGTCGGTCTGCTGGCGGCTCATCTGTTCGTGCTGTACTCGGCCATGCTGTCGTCGATCACGCCACCGGTGGCACTGGCTGCCTATGCGGCGGCCTCAATCGCCAAGGGCAACCCTCTCAAGATCGCGGTCCTGGCCTGCCAGTTCGGCATGGCGGCCTTCGCCGTGCCCTACTTCTTCGTCTACGACCCGGCAATCCTGGGCATCGATGTGACCGTGCCCCAGGTGGTGCTGTCGTTCATCACCGCCATCGCCGGCGGGATCTGCGCCAGCGCCGCTATGCTGGGCCACTTCAGCCGGCGCCTGCGCCTGTTCGAACGCCTGGCATTTGCCTTGACCGCCACCCTTTTCATGAACTCCGACTGGCGCTTCGACCTGGCCGCGCTGGTCCTCCTTGCAGCACTCGTCGTCTGGCTCATGCGCAGCACCCTCCCGGCGACGGAGACAGAAAGCACGACCGGGACCGCCCCGGCTTCAACAACAACTAAGGAAACCTCCCATGAAAAACACTCTTAAAGGTGCGCTTGCCGCATCCTGTCTACTGGTGCTTCCAGTCGCGGCCAAGGCCAGTGACTACCTGTCCATCGGTTCCTGCCCGGTACCCTGCACCGCCTATACCTGGGCCGCCGGCGTCGCCGACGTCATCAACAGGAACGTCGAAGGGGTGCAGGCCACCGCCGAGGAAACCAAGGGCTACATCGCCAACATCCGGCTGATGCAGAACGGAGAGATGGAAGCCTCGCTGGCGACCTCACTGTCGGCCTATGAAGCCTACACCGCCACCGGCAACTACGAGGGCACGGAGCCCGGCAAGATCATGGCCTGGATGTCGATCGCTCCGGTCGCCATGCACATCCTCACCGTCGAGGGCAGCAGCGTGAATACGCTCGAGGACCTCAAGGGCAAACGCGTCGGCATGGGCCAGCCCGGCGGGACCTCGATGCTGGATGCCGACCTGCTGATGGAACGTATCGCCGGCGGGGACTATGAGCCCTTCCGTGTGCGCCTTGGCGACATGACCGACATGCTGAGCGACGGCAACATCGACGCCGCCCTGTGGAACGGCTCCTTCCCGTTGCCTCCGGTCATCCAGCTCGCGGCCCAGCGCGACCTCAAGCTGATCCCGGTAGCAGACGATTTCTTCGAAGCGCTGCACGCGGACTACCCGCCCTACTACCGCCTGTCGATCCCCGCCGACACCTATGACGGCGTGACGGAGGACACGCGCACCTATGGCCTGGCCAATGGCCTGGTGATCTCGTCAGACGTGCCCGAAGAGCAGGTCTATCAGATGACCAAGGCGGTGTTCGAGAACCTCGATGACCTGGCCGGCATGCATCCAGCCTTTGCCGCGATGTCGGCAGACACGGTGCTGAACGGCTTCGGCTCGCCGCTGCATCCGGGGGCCCTTCGCTACTACCGCGAAGTCGGCATCCCCGGGATCGAGGAGTTCGTCGCCCGCACCAGCGACGACTGAGCCACCCCCACACAGGAACCAGCGGGGCACCACCCGGGTGCCCCGGTGGCAGACGGCAACAGGAGCTACATCATGTCTCGACCCAATATCCTGGTCATCCAGGCGGACCAGATGACCGCGCTGTGTCTTTCCGCTTACGGCAAGCCCTACGCGATCACCCCGAATATCGACAAGATCGCCAGAAAGGGCACGACCTTCACCAACAGCTATTGCAACAACCCGGTCTGCGGCCCTTCACGCGCCTCGATGATGACCGGACGTCTGCCCTCGGATGTGGGAGTGTTCGATAACGGCGCCGAATTCCTCGCCTCCGAACCGACCTACGCGCACTACATGCGAAAGCTCGGCTACAAGACCACCCTCGCGGGCAAGATGCACTTCGTCGGGCCAGACCAGCTGCATGGCTTCGAAGAGCGACTGACCACCGACATCTATCCCTCCGACTTCGCCTGGACCGCCGACTGGGATCAGACCGACGAACCCTACGCGCCGTCGCACATGAGCCTGCTCAGTGTGGTCGAGGCCGGGTACTGCCAGCGCAACCTGCAGATCGACTACGACGAAGAGGTGTTCAACGCCGCCAAGCAGGAAATGTTCGATCACGCCAGATCGACGGATGACCGCCCCTTCCTGCTGCATGTGTCCTTTACCCAGCCCCACAACCCCTTCGTCGCGGACAAGAAATACTGGGACATGTACGAGGGTGTCGACATTCCCGAGCCGGAGGTGGCGCACATCCCCTACGAGCAGCGCGACCCCTGGTCGCAGCGCTACTACCTCACCATCCGCCAGGACGAATTCGACATCACCCCGCAGCAGCTCTACAACTCGCGCCGCGCCTACTTCGCCATGGTCACCCATCTCGACACCTTGATCGGCGAGTTGATGGAAACCCTGGAGCGGATCGGGGAGCTCGACAACACCTATATCTTCATCACCTCCGACCACGGCGAAATGCTCGGCGAGCGCGGCATGTGGTACAAGTTCAATCCCTTTGAGGCATCGATCCGTGTCCCCCTGATCGCACAGGGTCCTGGGTTCAAGGCGGGTCACCGCGAAGAGGCGCTCGCCTCGCTCGTCGACCTCCTGCCCACCTTCACCGATATCGCCAGCGGTGGCGGCTTCGACGATTTCGTCGCGCCCTATGACGGACGCAGCCTGCTGCGCCTGCCAAAGCGCGGCAGTGCCGAGGACAGAATCTTCATCGAGTTCAATGGTGAAGGGCTCTACGCCCCGGCGCTGATCATGATCAAGGGCCACCTCAAGCTGGTCCATAGCCGCACCGACCCCAAGATGCTCTACGATCTGACAGCCGACCCACAGGAGCTGAACAATCTGGCAGAAGATCCGGCCTATCAGCAGGTGATCGAGGAGATGTTTGCCGAGATGCAGACCCGCTGGGACGAGGACGATCTCGACCGACGCATCCGCGCATCCCAGCGCAAACGGATCTTTGTTCAGGAGGCGATGAAGCATGGCCGCTTCCCCTACTGGGACTTTGGCCCTGCCTACGATCCCGCCAAGGTCTATGTGCGCGGTGGCACCGATCCCAGCACCACAGCCACCAAGCAACGTGCCAGATTCCCCTTTGTTCCGGTGACGCCTCCGGAGAAACCCCGCCACCCCAGGTCCACGAACCAGGGATAAGAGCAACGGCGCACGCCGCACGGTCAGACCGTCATACAGTCAGACGGCAAGGCACGACCAGAAACACGAAAAAAAGGGCGCCCCATCGGGGCGCCCAAGGTCGTTAGTCGAGTCGAGCCCGAAGGCCTTCGTCAACCACCGGGAGCGGGGTCGCTCAATCACCCGGTGTGGTGTGGCCGGTCTGAACCTCCATGCGCTTTCTCAGGATCGGGCCGACGATGTACGGCAGGATCAGGCCGAGACCGGCGAACAGCCACAGGCCGATCGCCAGGCCGCTGTCCCACAGGATCGTCCAGTCGCCGTCGGAGATGTCCATGGCGTGGCGCAGGTTCTTCTCCATCTCCGGGCCAAGCAGCAGACCCAGGATCACCGGCACCAGCGGGATCTCGAGCTTCCTGAGGATGTAGCCACCGACCCCGAAGGCCACCATGAAGTACAGATCAAAGGTGGTGTTGGAGATCGAGTAGATGCCGACGAAGGCCACCATGGTGACGATCGGCAACAGGTACATCGGCGGCACCGACAGCAGCTTGACGAAGATACCGACCAGCGGAATGTTGAGCACCAGCAGCAGGAAGTTGCCGATCAACAGCGCCGCGATCACCCCCCACACGATGTCCGCGTTCTGGGTGAACATCAGCGGACCAGGGGTGATATTCAGCGAGATCAGCAGCGCCAGCAGCACCGCGGTGGTGCCGCTGCCCGGGACGCCCAGGGTCAGCATGGGCACCAGGGCACCGCTGGAGGCGCCGTTGTTGCCGGCCTCGGGGCCAGCCACGCCGCGCGGGTCACCTTCACCGAAGTAGCCCTTCTTGCCGATCACCTTCTTCTCGAGGGTATAGCCGATAAAGCTGCCCAGCGAAGCACCGGCCCCCGGCAGTACGCCGGCGATAAAGCCGAGGATGCCGCCACGGATGCTCGAGGGCATGATGCCCTTGATGTCGGCCCAGGAAAGCTTGAGCTTGTTGACCTTGATGGTCTTCTTGCCCTTGCCGGCACGGTCCTCGATAAAGAACAGAAGCTCCGAGATGGCGAACAGGCCGACGATGGCGATGATGAAGTCGACACCCTCGTAAAGTTCGAGCACCTGGAAGGTGTAGCGCTGCACCCCGGTATTGTCGATACCGATGGTCGCGATCATCAGACCGATGCAGGCGGCCACCACGGTCTTCATCGGGTTCTTGCCGGTGATACCGCCAAGGGTCGCGAAGGCCAGCAGGAACAGCGCGAAGTATTCCGCAGGACCAAAGGTCAGGGCGAAATCGGCCAGGATCGGCGCCAGCAGGATCAGGCCCACGGTGGCGATCAGGCTGCCCATGAAGGAAGCTATGGCGGAGATCGCCAGGGCCTCGGCGGCCTTGCCCTTCTGGGCCATCGGATAGCCGTCGAGGCAGGTCATCATGGCCGGCTCGTCACCGGGAATATTCAACAGAATCGACGAGATACGCCCGCCGTACATGGCGCCAGCGTAGACCGCAGTGAGCATGATCAGGGCGGTCTCGGGCTTGAGCCCAAGGGTAAAGGCCAGCGGGATCAGGATCGCCACACCGTTGGCCGGGCCGAGTCCGGGCAGCGCGCCGATCAGGGTGCCGAGAAAGGCGCCCAGCAGCGCAAACATCAGGTTATGCGGGGCGAGCGCCACCCCGAAGCCATCGATCAGGTAGCCAAGGGTTTCCATCAGCCCACCTCCAGGAAGGACAGCACACCCAGGGGCAGGGGCAGGTCCAGCGCAAAGTTGAAGATCAGAAATACCACCACGCCGGAAATACCGCCGACGATGAAGGCCTTGACCGGCGGCGCGCCCATGCGCCAGCACAGGGTGCCCACCGCCAGCAGGGTCGCCAGGATGAAGCCGAGCGGCTGCAGCAGGGCCGCGTAGAGCACCAGCACCACCAAGGCGATGATCAGCTCGACGCCGGTGCGGCTCCAGGGCCAGGCATTGTCAGGATCCGGGCGCACCACCATGTACAGGCTGGACAGCCCCAGCACGACGGCCAGCAGGTAGGGGAAGGTTTCGGGGCCTACCGCCTCGGCCCCGCCAAAGGGTTCGGGAAACTGGGTGGCGCCCCAGCCGTACGCGACGGCCAGGACGATCATCAAGACCCCGAATACGCGGTCGTTGAACATGCTCATTGCTGGATCAGTCCGATATCTTTGGAGAGCTGGTTGATGTCGGCGATCTGCTCCTTGACGAAGGTCTCGAACTCACCGGCGCTCATGTGGAACGGCATCAGGCCGTTGCTTTCCATGACGTCCTTCCACTCCTGGCTCTCGTAGATGGTGTCCATGGCGTCGACCCAGTACTGCTTGGCGTCTTCAGGAATATCCGCCGGCATGTAGAAGCCGCGCCAGTTCGGACCCACGGCGTCGATGCCCTGCTCCTTGGCGGTGGGGATCTCGCTGAACTCGCCCGGCAGACGCTCCTCGGACAGCACCGCCACCACGCGCAGGTCACCGGACTCCATGAAACCCTGGGCCTCGGTGATGTCACCGGTGAAGGCGTCCACGTGGCCGCCGACCACCTGGGTCATGGCCTCGCCGCCGTTGTTGTAGGACAGGTAGGGGATCCTCGGCAGGTTCTCGACGCCGGCAGCCTGAGCCGCGATCAGCACCTTGAGGTGATCCCAGCCGCCCTTGGCGCTGCCACCGGCGAACTTCACCGCACGCGGGTCTTCCTTGATGGCGTCCATGATGGCGTTGAGGTCCTGGTACTCGCTGTCGGCGCTGACCGCGATGACCCCATAGTCCGCCCCCAGGGCGCCGACCCAGTTGACCATGTCGGCGGTCATTCCCGGGAACTGCCCCTGGGCCAGGCGTGTGGTGGTGGCGGTGGAAGCCGCGACCAGCAGCTGGTCATCACCGGCGCGCTTGCTGACGGTGTGAGCGTAAGCCACGCCACCACCGGCACCGGCCATGTTGACGGTCTGAACACCGCGCGGCACCAGGTCCAGCTCTTCGAGCACGGTACCGACGCTGCGGCAGGTGAAGTCCCAGCCGCCGCCCGGGTCGGCAGGTGCCAGACACTCGACCTTGCCTTCGGGCTCAAAGGCAACGGCAGTGCTGGCTGCACCGGTGATGGCAGCGATGGCGATCAGTTTGACTGGCGTGTTCATGGACATGACGAAGTCCTCTGTTGTTGTCTGCTGACAGGAGGCACGAGCCGACATCCCGTCGCGATTGACGCCGAGACGGCGCCGAGATTTCCACTTGTTGGAAACTGACACCTGGCTTACAATTCTGTAAGGCAGAACGTCGTTCCCTTGGATGGAAAGCTAAGCCCGGATAGCATCCGGGTCAACGCGCGATCGCGTAATTCCGACCAAAGTTGAATGCCAGCGACATCATTCGCTATCACCGACAGGAAGGTTCACATGGCACAGGATCGCGTCGAGGCGGTCGAACGGGCCCTCTCGGTCCTGGAGGTCTTCGATACTCCTCAGGATAGTTTCAGTCTGGCAGAACTGGCCGACGCCACCGGCTTCTACAAGAGCACCCTGCTCAGGCTTCTGGCCTCGCTGGAACGCTTCGACTACACCCAGCGTGGAGAGGATGGCCGCTGGCGCATTGGCGGTGCTCCGGTGCGCCTCGCCCGTCGCCACGCCCCCAGTCGCGATCTCGCGGCACTGATCCAGCCGCTGCTCGACGGCCTGGCGCGACAACTCGGCGACACCGCCAGCCTGCTCGAGGTGACCGCCGGCGTGGTTCACTGTCGCCTGGCCGCCCTGCCCGATCAGAGCCTGCGCCATGACCTTGTTCCCGGCAGCCAGTGGCCCCTTCGAGACACCGACGCTCCGGCGCCGGCCCTTGCGGGAGGCATCATGGTGTGTCGGCGGCTGCCGCTGGAAGGTCGCCACGAACTCTGGCTGGCCCTGTCCGGGCCCGAGGGACGGTTGGACACACACATCGCCGCGACACGGCTCGACGAGGCGGTGACACAGTTGATCGATCAGCGGGACACCCAAGGGAGGCGCGCATGACACTGCTGCTGGTGGAAGACGATCGGCTTCTGGCCGAGACCCTGGTCGATGCCCTCGGCATCGCAGGCCACGAGGTTGTGCATCTCGACAACGGCATCGACGCCCGCGACCGCCTCCAGGGAAATCACCGACTGGACATGGTACTTCTGGATCTGAACCTTCCTGGGCTCGGCGGCCTGGAGGTGCTGGAGGCGTTGAGGCGCCACGACAGCTCGACCCCGGTGCTGATTCTCACCGCTCGCGGCGCGGTAGAAGATCGCGTGCGAGGGCTCGACCTGGGTGCCGATGACTACCTGGCCAAGCCCTTCTCGCTGGAGGAGCTGGAGGCCCGGGTACGCGCCCTGATGCGTCGCCGCGCCCCCTCCGGCCTGATCACCGTTGGCGAACTCAGCTTCGATAGCCTGGCCCAGCGCTTCAGCCTGGGCGACGAGGCGTTGGCACTGCCTCCGCGAGAGCAGCGCCTGCTGGGGTGCCTGATGCGGCACGCCGGCCAGCCGGTGGACAAGGCTACCCTGGTGCGTGAAGCCTTCGGCGAGGAGGAACTCGGCGACAATGCCATCGAGGTCTACGTGCATCGTCTGCGCAAGCGCCTTCAGGGGCATCGAGTGAACCTGCGCACGGTGCGCGGTCTCGGCTACCTGCTGGAAGCACCATGAGCGGGGATTCACTGCATCGCCGACTGTTGACCTGGCTGCTGCTGCCGATGCTGATCGTCGGCTCGGTGGTGCTGTGGCGGGCCTGGCTGGACGCTCGCCAGACCGCCGACCGGGCCTTCGACCGGCTGCTCGACGCCGCCAGTCTGTCGATCGCCGAACAGGCCCAGTGGCAGGACGACCGACTATGGCTCGACCTGCCTCCGGCGGCCCTGGAAATGCTCGCCTCGCGCCACGACGAACGGGTGTTCTATACCTTGGTGGACGCTCGCGGTGAGCGGGTCACCGGCAACGCCGACCTGCCCGGTATCGAAGGCGCCGCCCAGGACGCGAGCGACGTCGTCTATGGCGACGTTGACTACCACGATATGCCTCTGCGCCTCGGGGTGCGCCGCTCTCGGCTTGAGGACTGGCGCCTGCGCGAGCCCTTCGAGATCCGGGTCGCCCACACGCGCGAGGGGCGCGACGCGCTCAGCGGCGAGCTGTTTCGCCAGAGCCTCGCCTACCTGCTGGCGGTGGCGGTGCTGTCGGTGGCCGCCCTGCTGATCGCCATTCGCCTGGCGCTGGCACCGCTGACACGACTGCGACGCCAGATACGCACCCGTGATCCGCGCACCCTGGCACCGCTGGAATTGCCGCTGCCGCGAGAGCTGGCCGAGCTGCGTGACACCGTCAACGAGCTGCTGGCACGGATGCGTCGGGTCAAGGCCAACCAGGAACGCTTTATCGGCGACGCCTCGCATCAGCTCCGAACTCCCCTGGCGGGACTTTCCGCCCGGGCCGAACTGGCCCTGCGCCAGGACGACCCCGCCACCTGGCGCTCGGCCCTGGGCGCCATGCAGACCACCAGCCAGAGCGCCTCGCGCCTGGCCATGCAACTGCTGTCACTGACCCGCCTGGACAATCCCGAGTTCCAGCCCGAACTGGCCCCCACCGATCTGGTTCAGGTCGCCCGTGAGGCGGTGATGGCCCATTGGCAACGCTGTCAGCGCGCCGGCGTCGACCTTGGTCTGGAGGCGCCAGAGGCACCGGTGCACGTGCAGGGGCTCGACTGGCAGCTGGGCGAGGCGCTGGCCAATCTGATCGACAACGCCTGCCACTACGGTGCCAGGCACATCACCGTCGAGGTCAGCGCCGACCCGATCGCTCTGGCGGTCGTCGATGACGGCCCAGGCATCCCCCACGAGCGTCGACTGCTGGTACTGCGCCCCTTCCACCGCGGTGAGCACACCAGCGAAGGCTCGGGTCTGGGCCTGGCCATCGTCGACGGCATCGCCCGCACCCACGGCGCTCGACTGAGCCTCGGTGACGCCCGGGAAGCACCACCGCCGGGCCTGCGAGTCAGCCTGCAATTCGGCGAAGGCGTCGACAAGGGATCGACGTCCGCCCCTTCACGGAGCCAGCCATGATATCCCGCACCCTTGCGCTGCCCCCCTGGATGACCGCCGTTGTCACGCTGGTGGCGTCGCTAGCGCTGTGGTCGCTTCTGCCTGATGAGTCCCTGGCGCAATCCATACCCGAGGCCGGGTCCGACTCCCCCCTCGAGGCATACCCGGGGAACGCCTCGCAGCAGCCAGCCTACGATGAGGTCACCTTCGAAGGGACAGGAGAGTCGTCAGATGCGCTGGTGATCCACGCAGCCCTGGATATCCCCTACGCCCTGCCGCTACTCGAGGACTTCCATCGTCGTCATCCGCGCTACACCATCACCTACCGCAACTTCTCGACGCTGGACGTGCATCAGCGCTTTCTCGACGCCCCCGCAGAGGCCGATGTGGTCATCTCGTCGGCCATGCCCTGGCAGTACCTGCTGGTCAACGAGGGTCACGCCCAGAGCATCGACACCGCCATCACCCAGCGCTGGCCGGACACGGCCAAGTGGCGTCAGGAGCTGTTTGCCTTTACCTTCGAACCCATCGTGATGGTGGTCAGCCGCCGCCTCGAGCAGCGCCTCGGCCCCGTCGACAGCCGCGCCGATCTGCTCGGCCTGCTGGCCGAGGCGCGCTCGCCGCTGCAAGGACGCCTGGTCACCTACGACCCCACCTCCAGCGGCGCCGGCTACACCTACGCCATCGAGGAGTCGCGCCTGTCCCCGCGCTACTGGGATCTGGTGGCGGCGCTGGGCAAGGCAGATACCGCCCTGGTGAATACCACCGGCGCCATGCTGGAAGGCCTCAGGCAGGGTCGCTACGACATCGCCTACAACGTGCTGGGCAGCTATGCCCGGGAAAGGATCGCCGATGACCCCGAGCTCAGGCTGGTGATTCCCGACGACTATGCCCTGGTCATTCGACGTCTGGCCTTCGTGCCTCGCCAGGCGCCGCACGCGGGGGCAGCGCGCCGCTTTGTCGACTACCTGCTGAGCGCCGACGGCCAAAGGGTCATCGCCGAGGCCGGCGAACTCGGCGCCCTGCACCCCCAGCTGGATGGCCCGGGCACCGCCACCGCCATGCGCCGCGACTACCCTGACGGCCTGAGGCCGATTCCTCTGAGCCCCGGCTTGCTGGCGACCCTCGATGAGTTGAAGCGCACCGCACTGCTCGCCCGCTGGCAGCGCGAATTTCACGATCAGCCGGTCGATACCCGGGCGATCGAGCAGTTCTCGCGGTGACGATGCGCCCTGCTATCGTTGCGCAGACACGACAAGGCCCGCCAGGCAAGCCTGGCGGGCCTTGGTCGATCACCTGCGATCGCACATCTTCGTTTCGACGTACCGATGCTTGTGGCCCCTGTTGGTGCCCCGGGTCAAGCTCCGGGCAGGTAGGTCAGAAGGACCGGCGCGGTGCCGCGCTTGAGCATGCCTAGCTCGCGGGCGGCACGCTTGGACAGGTCGATGACCCGTCCCTGGACGAAGGGGCCGCGGTCATTGATCTCGACCTCGACGCTCTGGCCGGTATCACGACGGGTGACCAGCACCTTGGTACCGAAGGGCAGACTGCGATGGGCGGCGGTCAGCGCCTGCTGGTCGAAGGACTCGCCGCTGGCGGTTCGACGCCCCTGGAAGCGATCGCTGTAGTAGGAAGCCTGGCCGCGCTGGGAAGCAACCTCTCCGTCGTCACGGGCCATTGCCGGCGCGCTCGCAAGCGACGCCATGGCCAGAACAACGGCGGCCGCCCAGGCGGCCATGGTCGATCGACCGGACAACATACGACGCAGAGAAATGGACAACATCATCTTCACCTCAGGTAACCCGCGAGACGCGGGGATTCAGAGCCTGGTGCGAAGTCTCCAGCGATGGCGCACGTTCAATCCGAAGAACGTTCTCGGGGTGACGGATGCTTGCCGTGCATCCACCCACGACTCCCCGCTTGCGCATGATCGAACCAGGCCAGTTGCTCGTGCAGCGATACCACGCTGCCGACGATGATCAAGGTGGGCGGTCGAATGATATCCCGATCATTCAACTTCGGCAAATTAGCCAAGTTGGATAGATGGACGCGCTGGCGCTGGGTAGTTCCCTGTTCGACCAGCGCCACCGGGGTGTCCGGGCTCAGTCCCTCGCCGATCAAGCCCTGGCTGATGTAGTCGAGACTGCCAAGCCCCATGTAGAACACCAGCGTCTGACCGGGGCTTGCCAGCGCCCGCCAGTCGAGTTCGCACCCCCCTTCCTTCAAGTGCCCGGTGATAAAGCGCACCGACTGGGCGTGATCACGATGGGTCAAAGGAATGCCGGCGTAGGCGCTGCAGCCGGAAGCCGCGGTGATGCCCGGTACCACTTCCACCTGAACGCCTTCGGCCACCAGGGTCTCAAGCTCCTCACCGCCACGACCGAAGATGAAAGGGTCGCCCCCCTTGAGCCTGACCACACGCTTGCCCTGACGGGCCCAGTCGACCAGCGAGCGATTGATGTCCTCCTGGGGCAGGCTGTGATCGGAGCGAGCCTTGCCGACGTAGTAGCGATCCGCCGATGCCGGCACCAGCGCCAGGATTTCCTCACTGACCAGTCGATCGTGCAGCACCACCTCGGCCTCGCACAGTCGCCGCCAGGCTCGCAGGGTCAGAAGCTCAGGATCGCCGGGACCGGCACCGACGAGACTCACGCTACCGGCCGGAAAGCCACTGTGGGCAGGCAACTGGGAAGGGCTCATGACGGTGGACTCCAGAGTGAACAACGAGCGATGACAACGGGCATCATTATGCCATGTCGGAATTAAACGTCCACTTCGTTATTACCAAAAACACACTTCATTGCTGCTGCAAGGCGTCGTCACCCCAAACCAGAACGCCGCCTTCCCCGACGGAGAAAGCGGCGCTCTGGCGGCTTTGGCAGGGTCAGTGGGGTGACTGTCTTACCCCTTGGCGCTCAGCGTCCGCCGCAGCCTCGGGCTGAGGGTTTCACCGAGACCGGTCATCACGACCAGGATCAGTGCCAGCCACAGCCAGTGAGCGGCGAAATCCACAGCGACGATGCCCAGCGCATCGACGAAGATCACCAGGATGCCCAGGGGACTGACGTAGCGCACCATGAACAGCCACAGGGCGTGTATGCCCGCCGGCAGATCCAGTTCATCGCGTACCGCCTCACTCTTGAGGAAGAAGCCGGCCAGCAGCGCCATGCCGAGTCCGCCCAGCGGCATCATCAGACGCGAGGTGAGGAAGTCGAGCCAGTCGAAGAAGTGCTTGCCGGCCAGTGTCCAGTCGGCACCGATATTGAACGACAGCATCGCCAGGGTGCTCATCAGCCACAGCACGATGCCGGTGCCCCAGGCGGCCGCCTTGCGGCTGATGCCCTTGTTGTCGTTGAGCCAGGACACCGTGGCCTCGACCATCGAGATCGAGGAGGTCAGCGCCGCCATCGACAGCATGATGAAGAACAGGATGCCAAACAGCGTGCCCATCGGCATCGCCTGGAACGCCAGCGGCAGGCTCATGAAGATCAGGCCGGGGCCGCTGTTGGGCTCCATGCCGTTGGCGAAGATCACCGGGAAGATCGCCAGCCCCGCCATCAGCGCCACCAGGGTATCGGCCACCGCGACTGTCAGGGTGGTACGACCGATGGAAGCACGTCTCGGCAGGTAGCTGCCGTAGGTGAGGATGGCCCCGGAGGCCAGTGACAAGGTAAAGAAGGCATGGCCCATGGCGGCCAGCATGCCTTCGCTGGACAGGCTGGAAGCCTTGAAGTCGAACAGGAAGTGGACGGCCTGACCGAAGCCACCGGAGAACATGCCGTAGACGATCATGATCAGCAGCATGATCACCATGCCCGGCATCATCCAGCCGACGCTCTTCTCGATGCCCTGCTGCACCCCCTTGCCAACGATCACCATGGTGGCCACGGTCACCAGGGTGCTCCAACCGCCGAGGCTGAAGGGGTTGGCATTGTTGGCGCCGAAGATGGCCGCCATGTCATCGACGCTGGAACCGACCAGTCCGCCGGAGATCATCTTCCACAGGTAGGCGAAGGACCAGCCGGCGACCACCACGTAGAAACTCAGGATCAAAAAGCCGCAGAGCATCGCCATCCAGCCGAACAGCGACCACAGCGAACTGCCTCCGGATTCCTTGACTACCCGGCGAATGGCGTCGATAGGGCTGCCCCGACCACGCCGCCCCAGGGCGATCTCGGTCATCATGATGGGCACACCGACCGACAGGATACAGACCAGGTAGACCAGCACGAAGGCGCCGCCGCCGTACTCTCCGGTCATGTACGGAAATTTCCAGATATTGCCCAGGCCCACAGCGGAGCCGGTCGCGGCCAGAACGAAGCCCCAGCGGCCTAGCCACTGGGTGCGAGAGGGTTCATTGGTTGTCATGACTCACCAGAGATCGCTTGCGCACTTTTGTTTGTCCACCATGGCGGTGGCGCCCTGAAAACAGCCTGAAACAGCACAGACCCAGGGCATCCAGCGCGCCATTGTGACGGATTTTGTTGTGATTGGGCAGGCCGACGACGCAAAGTCGCGGCCAAGGGCCTACCTGGCGAAGGATCCGCTGCCGCTCACCTGGCCGACAAGACGCCAGTGACGACAGCGGCTGTAGCCGACCGACGTTAGTCGGCGTCGAGGACACCGCGGCGAATCTGATCTTCCTCGATGGATTCGAACAGCGCCTTGAAGTTGCCCTCGCCGAAGCCGTCGTTACCCTTGCGCTGGATGATCTCGAAGAAGATCGGACCGATCACGGTCTCGGTGAAGATCTGCAGCAGCACCCCCTGATCCGGACCGCCATCGATCAGCAGGCTCAACTCACGCAGATCCTCGACCCGCTCTTCGTGGTTGGGCACTCGCACATTGACCTTCTCGTAGTAGGTGTCGGGGGTGGACAGGAAGCGAATGCCGTTGGCCTTCAGCGCGCGCACCGTGGCGTAGATGTCGTCGGTGGCCATGGCCAGGTGCTGGATGCCCTCGCCGTTGTACTCGCGGATAAACTCGGCGATCTGGGAGTTGTCGTCGGCGGACTCGTTGATCGGGATATGCATCTTGCCGCAGGGTGCGGTCATGGCGCGGGAATGAAGCCCGGTCTTCTTGCCCTCGATGTCGAAATAGCGATTCTCACGGAAGTTGGCGATACGGGTATAGAAGTCGGCCCAGGGATCCATCTGACCCCTCGCCACGTTGTGGGTCAGGTGATCCAGCACCTTGAGACCAACGCTGTTGTCCTGAGCCGAGGTGCCGGCGATGGGCTCGAAGTCGATGTCGTAGATGGTACGTCCCTGTTCGTCGACCCGATCATCGACGAAATACAGCAACGAACCACCAATGCCCTCCACCGCCGGAATGCCGACCTCGCCAGCACCGACAGGGTTATCGACCTGACGGGCGCCCTGATCGATGGCGTAGGACAGTGCCTGACGAGCATCCGCTACCTTCCACGCCATGGCGCAGGCGCCCGGACCGTGAATCTCGGCGAACTTGGCGGCGTGACTGCCGGGTTCCGCGTTGAGCACGAAGTTCACCCCCTCCTGCTGAAACAGGGTGACCCGCTTGGAGCGGTGGCGGCGCGTCTCGGTAAACCCCATGGCGAGAAACAGCTCGCGCAGGGCGTCGATGCCAGCCTGATCCGGGGCGCTGTATTCGACGAACTCGAAGCCATTGGTGCCGATGGGGTTGTGGGTATCGATGGGAGCGACTGCGGTCATGTGGGCCTCCGTCATTGTGATTGTCACTCCCCATCCTAGGCTCCTCGACACGCGCCCCCCATCCCCCCGGAGCGGCTTGAGGTGGTAGCGCACACGCCCCGGCATCGGCCAGCTGTAGCGCTGGCGTGACACCCCGTGTGCGCTCTTCACCCCAGGCGTCACGAAATCCTTACACGACGTCACGCTGGCATGACAGGCTGCCTATCGCTGGGACCTTTACAGCGTCAGCGTCACCAGCTGCCACGCCACCAGCAGCATGATCACGGCGATGATCCCGTCCACCCACTGCCATGCCCTCGGGCTCTTCAGCCGCGGTGCCAGGGCGCCGGCGGCGCTGACCAGACCGAAGAACCAGACAAAGGAAGCAATGGTCGCCCCCACGTAGAACCCCACCGGGCTCTCTTGCAGCGAACCGATGGCGCCCAGCATCACCAGGGTGTCCAGATAGACCTGGGGGTTGAGCAGCGTCACCGCCAGGGTCGCCAGCACCACCTGGGCAAGGCTGGCACTGGAGGCAGACGATGCAACGTCCATGCCCCTGGGCCGTCGAACCCGACCAATGGCCAGCCAGGCCTGCCAGGCAAGGAAGGCGGCGCCGCCGTAGCGCGCCAACAGCATGGCCCCTTCACTCTGGGCGATCAGGGCGCCGAGGCCCATCACCCCCAGGCCGATCAGCACGGCATCGCACAGGGCGCAGATCCCCGCCACCCACCAGACGTGTTGTCGCCTCAGTCCCTTGGACAACACAAAGGCGTTCTGCGCGCCGATGGCAATGATCAGTCCCGCTCCGGTGCCCACGCCCTGGATCAGTGAAAGCCACATGGTCTGTCCTTCCTCACGATGATTGTCGACGCTGCGCCGATGTTGGGCGCTGCTGGATGTGGCAGAGACTAGGGCAAGCTGGTAAATAAGAGAAATCACTTCTCCCACTACCTCATTACCATTTCTTATACTCAAGGAAATAGATAGACGCCCATGCTGGACTACAAACTGCTCGATGCACTGGCCGCCGTGCTGACCCACCAGGGCTTCGAGCGCGCGGCCCGTGCGCTGGGGCTGACCCAATCGGCGGTATCCCAGCGCATCAAGCTGCTGGAGGCTCGCCTGGGACAGCCGGTGCTGGTGAGGGGCTCCCCGCCGACACCGACCGAACTGGGTCAACGGCTGTTGAACCACGTGCAGCAGGTACAACTGCTGGAGGGCGAGTTGATCCAGGATGCACCGCAGCTGGCACTGGGCCACCGTCAGCTACGTATCGCCATCAATGCCGATAGCCTCGCCACCTGGTGGCCGGGCGCCATCGCCGGCTACCTCAAGCATCAGGCGATTACCCTGGATCTGGTCATCGAGGATCAGGAGGTCGGACTTGAACGCATGCGCCTGGGAGAAGTGGCTGCGTGCCTGTGCGCAAGCGACATGCCGGTCCAGGGCGCCAGGGTCATCGCCCTGGGCGTGATGCGCTACCGCGCACTGGCGAGTCCCGACTTCATGGCCCGACACTGCCCCCAGGGCGCGGACGCCGGTTCTCTGGCCCAGGCGCCGGCCATCATCTTCGGGCCCAACGATCAACTGCAACACCGCTTCATGGCGGCCCATGGCGTCAACGGCCCCTTCCCGCACCACCGCTGCGCCAGCGTCGAGGGATTTCTGCGCCTGGCCCACGCGGGCCTCGGCTTCGGGCTCATTCCCGAAATCCAGGCGTATCGGGAGCTCTCGACGGGGGAGCTTGAGGACGTGGTGCCGGGCTGGCATCTGGACGTACCGCTGTACTGGCACTACTGGCGCCACGGCGGCGAGCCGCTGGAGCGACTCGGCCGCCACCTGGCCGACCAGGCCGGACACCATCTGTTGCCACCTGCGGATTGACCGGGCCCGGCAAGGTACCCGCCCCGTCTCATGCAGCGATCAGCGTCGCGAGGTCGGGGCAGGCGGTAAAGTGTGCTTTCGAAGTGTGCCGTCAGTCACCCAGGCGTCGTGCCACGCTCTCGACCTTGTCTGCCATGCTCTGATCGCGGTCGGTCCGGGTACCGAGTTTCAAGGTGGTGGTGATGCGTGGCGCCCCCATCTCGTGCACCACCTCATGGCAGCGCTTGACCACCGCCATGACCTCGTCCCAGGGGCCTTCGATATTGGTGCCATAGGCGTGCATCTGGTGGCTGAGACCGGACGCCTGGATCTCCCGCTGGCAAGCGGCCACGTGGTCGGAGACCGAAACGCCCACACCCAGGGGGACCACGCAAAGATCGACGATAACGTGCATAACTTAAGCCTCCTTGATTCTGTGCCAACCCGCCCGCGTTCTTCGCTGGAAAGGCATGCCAGCTGAACTATGCTGTTTTGCAACAATAAAGATAGCCGAAGGTGATTCAGGCCCCTGCCGAGGTGGCGGTCCTGGCCTCACTTCGGAGCGGGCGACTCTCCTGCCCGCTTCTCGTTTCTTCGGACATGCCGCCTGCACAGACACCAGGAGGCCACATGACCAGCGACGCCCGCCCCCATCCCATCGCACTGCCGAACAATCGCCCTCGACGGATCATCGAGCAGTTGCTCGAGGGCTCGGGCATTCGCCTCAACGGACCTGAACCCCACGATATCCAAATCTATCATCCCGATCTGTTCGCCCGCATCCTGCACCAGGGCACGCTGGGGCTCGGGGAAGCCTACATGGATGGCTGGTGGGAGGCGCGGCGTATCGACCAGCTTGCCCATCGGCTGCTGCGCCACGGTCTGGGCCAACGCTCGCGTAGCGCCGCGAGCCACCTCTTCTATCGCCTGCAGGCGGGCTTCTTCAACCTCCAGAGTCGCGCCCGAGCCTATCAGGTCGGCGAGGCTCACTACGACCTCGGCAATGACCTGTTTCGGTATATGCTGGACGACACCATGTGCTACTCCTGTGGCTACTGGCGCCAGGCAACGACGCTGCATCAGGCCCAGCTCGCCAAGCTCGACCTGGTCTGTCGAAAGCTGGCGCTGCGCCCTGGCATGCACCTTCTCGACATCGGCTGCGGCTGGGGCAGCCTGGCCGAGCACGCCGCACGTCACTACGGCGTCAGCGTGACCGGTATCACCATTTCCCGGGAGCAGGTGGCACTGGCCAGGGAGCGCTGCCAGGGCTTGCCCGTCGATATCCAGTTGGCCGACTACCGCGACCTGCAAGGCCAGTACGACCGGATCGCCTCGATCGGCATGTTCGAACACGTAGGACAGCGCAACTACACGACCTTCTTTCGGACGGTGGCCGACCTGTTGCCGGATGACGGACTCTTCCTGCTGCATACCATTGGCTCCAATACTTCTCGCATCACCGCAGACCCCTGGATCCATCGCTACATCTTTCCCAACGGCGTGTTGCCGTCCGCCCGCCAGATCTGCCAGCACAGCGAGGAGACGTTGATGGTGGAAGACTGGCAGAACTTCGGCTCCGACTACGATCTCACCCTGCTGGCGTGGCTAGCCAACCTTGACGCCTGCTGGCATGACATTGCACGTCACTACAACACACGGCACTGCAATGAACGCACCTATCGGATGCTGCGCTACTACCTGGCGATCTGTGCCGGAGCCTTCAGAGCGCGCTACCTGCAACTGTGGCAGGTGGTATTCTCCAGGGGGCGAGAGCTTCGCTATGACGCACCCCGGTAGCCACGAGGTCGCCGGAAATGCGCGCGCTTTCGGTGAATCATGACGGGAACCTGCCTAGTCACTCTCGCTGCGGCATATCCTTGATCAAGCCCTCACGCCGATGTCTGCCGATCGATCAGCGACCGGCTTCACGGCCACAACGCCCGCCACCAGCGGCCCTGCGTAAACATTCAAGCCTTTCCTCCCTATGGCGTAATCCACAAATGCAGAGTTTTGTCTGATATTTCTTAGTCCCTTGGACTGATATACCCGCAATACCCTGCCTTTAAGATGGTGATGAAGGCCCGATACCTCGGGTTGACCCGCCATCCCGTGGCCAAGGACTGCCTGCTATGGAAGATCGTGACCCGCCGTCACCCTCCCCGACCTGCGACGAAAACGCGAGTCTTGTTTGCCTCAAGCGTGTCCCTGGGGTGCTGTTCACCCTGAAGCGAGACGCGCGCGGTCGCCTGCAGCTACCTGCAGTGACCGGTGAAGACCCGATGACGCCTCGCCTTGAGCCACTGCTGGCGATCAACGACGTGCGTCAGCGGCTCGGCGATCTGCTGGGTGACGCCTATGGCGAATTCATCCGGGCCATCGAGCACTCTGCCCACTGGCTGTCGCCGGTCTCCACGCGACTGCGCCTGCCGATCGGCGAACTCACCCCGCACTGGTACTCGCTGGAGGCCCTGCCGGAACGCTCCGAAGAGGGCATCCTGTGGCACGGCCTGCTGGTGGACATCGAGGATCAGGTCGCCGAAGAGCAACGTCTTCGCTACCTGTCCGGCACCGACGAACTCACCGGGCTGACCAACCGACGTTCGATGATGGGACACATCGACAAGATCGCCTCCATGTCCAACCGCCATGGCACGCCGCTATCGCTGTTGCTGATCGACCTGGACCACTTTGCCCTGATCAACGACACCTGGGGGCGCGGACTCGGTGATCGGGTGCTCTGTCAGATCGCCGCCCTGGCATCCAGCCAGTTGCGCCAGGAGGACATGCTGGCACGCATGGGCAGCGACGAATTCGCCCTGCTGCTGCCGATGACACCCGCTGGCAGAGCGCGCGAGCTGGCGGAACGCCTGCGCGAGAGCATCTCTCGTCAGGATTTCGGCATCGGTCGCCACAAGGTCACCGTCAGTATCGGCGTCTCCGACTTCGTTCGCGGCTTGAGCAGCGCGCAACTGATGCAGCAGGTCCACACCAACCTGATGGAAGCCAAGCAGCAGGGCCGCGATCGCGTGATCCAGCGCTGGCTGCCCCAGGGATCATCCTGACACCGCCACCTGAGCTGGCACGTCGTCGCTTCATGCCGGTGACTGTTTTGGGTACCCTTGCCCCCGATCCTGCCGCTGTCACAGGGCCCGCCATCAGGGAGCCAGCATGTCCACCACCATCGACCAGACCCTCGAGAACGTCTTCGGCCACCGCGACTTCAGGCCAGGACAGCGGGAGACCATCAACGCCATCGCAGAAGGCCGCAGCGCAGCGGCGATCTTCCCGACCGGCTCGGGCAAGTCGCTGTGCTATCAGCTACCGGCATTGCACCTGCCCTACCTCACCCTGGTGGTATCTCCTCTACTGGCGCTGATGCAGGACCAGCTGGCGACGCTGACCTCGCGCGGTATCGCCGCCGCCAGCATCGATTCGAGTCAGGATCGCGATCAGGCTCGGGAGGTCATGGCAGCGGCCCGCAACGGCCAGCTCAAGGTGCTGATGGTATCGGTCGAACGCCTGCGCAATGAACGCTTTCGCGCCTTTCTGCGCGACGTGCGGGTCTCCTTGATGGTGATCGACGAGGCCCACTGCCTGTCGGAATGGGGACATAATTTTCGCCCGGACTACCAGAAACTGCCCGACTATCGCCGGGAGTTCGGCATCGACCAGGTGCTGCTGCTGACCGCCACCGCCACGCCCAAGGTCATCGATGACATGCGTCGAGGCTTCGATATCGCGCCTGACGATGTCATCACCACCGGCTTCTACCGCGCAAATCTGGACCTTGCCGTCACCCCGCTGCCCGCCGACAACAGGGCTCGCCATCTGGCCAGTTGGCTGGCGCCAAGACTCGGCAACGGCGGCACCATCGTCTACGTCACCCTGCAGCAAAGCGCCGAACGCCTGGCGGCCTACCTCAAGGCCGCCGGGCTCGAGGTCGCCGCCTACCACGCAGGGCTCGACAGTGAGACCCGCCAGCGACTGCAGGCCGACTTCATGAGCGGACGCCTGCCCGGCATCGTCGCCACCATCGCCTTCGGCATGGGCATCGACAAGGCCGATATCCGCCAGGTGGTGCACTTCGACCTGCCCAAGTCCATCGAGAATTACAGCCAGGAGATCGGACGCGCCGGGCGCGACGGCAAGCCGTCGGAGTGCCTGATGCTGGCCGGACGTGAACACCTGCCAGTGCTCGAGAACTTTATCCATGGTGACGTTCCACCGCTGTCGGGCATCGAAGCGGTATTGACCGATCTGGCGGATGCCTCCGAGACCTGGGAGCTGTCACTCAACGCCCTGTCACGCCTCTCGGACATCCGCGAGCTGCCGCTGAAGACGCTGCTGGTCAAGCTGGAACTGGCCGGCGTGGTACGCGCCAGCCACAGCTACTTTGCCGAGTATCGCTTCAGCCTGGCGATCGAACCAGACGCCCTGCTCGCCCGCTTCCCCGGCGAGCGCGGCGCCTTTCTCGGCGCACTGCTCGATGCCTCGCACAAGGCCCGTACCTGGTATCGGCTGGACTTCGAACGCCTCGACCAGCTGGGCCAGCAACGCGGCCTCGACACCTCCCGCCCACGGGTGCTCAAAGCGCTCGACTACCTGGCGGAACAGGGGCTGATGCGCCTGGAAAGCAAGCAGATGACCGAGGTCTACCACAAACTCGCGGCCGTGGACCCCGGACGGCTGGCTCCCGAACTGCATCAGCAGTTCGTCGAGCGCGCGGGGGTCGAACTCGAGCGGCTCGACGCCATGCTGGCGCTGTTCGAGGCCGACGACTGCATCAGCGCGCGACTCGCCGACTGGTTCGGTGACCCCAACGCCCCCCGACGCTGTGGCCACTGTTCGGCCTGTCGCGGCGAGACCGCCATCCTGCCGCCCGCCCCGGCTCCGGCGCTCCCGGACAAGGGCGAACTGCGAACCTGGCTGACGGGCCTGGCCCAGGCACTGGAAAGTGTCGAGCCAGGCAAGCCGCTGGACCTGGAGCTTGCTACCCGCTTCCTGTGTGGCGTCATCAGCCCGCGCCTGAGTCAGGCCAAGGCGCGACGCCTGCCGGGATTCGCCAGCCAGGAAAGCGCCCGCTATACCGACGTCAGGCAGGCCCTCGCACCACTATTCGAAGGCTAGCCTTGCGACCGCGAGCTATTCGACCGCCAGCTATTCGACCGTGAGCAGTGGGCCTCGATGCCCCGTCGGTGCCTCGAGCCCCCTCAGTCTCACTTTCACTCTCACACTCACCGTCAGCCTTCGCTGCCGGTGATGCCATAGCGATTCAGCTTGTTGGCGATGGTGGTGTGGGATACGCCAAGGCGCCGCGCCAACTGGCGACTGGACGGATGCTGGGGGTACAGCGAGGCCAATACGCGCCGCTCGACCTCGCCCAGGATGTCGTTGAGCGAGCCGTCCAGGTCGATACCGGCAAGACCCGCCGGCGCCCCCGAGGCCGGCAGCCGCAGATGGGCCGGCTCGATGAGCCCGGTCTCGCACAGCGACACCGCCTGGAACAGCACGTTCTCGAGTTGCCGCACATTGCCGGGCCAGTGATAGCTGGCCATGCGCGCCAGTGCCGCGGGGGAAAGCGCAGGCAGCGCGCAGCCGATCTGGCGCGCGGCTCGGTCGACAAAGTGCCCGGCCAGGGCCTCGATGCCATCCAGGCAATCCCTCAGCGGCGGAACGCTCAACGACAGCACGTTGAGGCGATGATAGAGATCCTGACGAAACAGCCCCTGGCCGCACAGGGCCAGCAGATCCTGCTGGGTGGCACAGATCACCCGCACGTCCAGGTAGGTCTCGTCATCGGCGCCGACCCGGCGAAAGCCTCCGTCCTGCAGAAAGCGCAACAGCTTGGCCTGCAGCCGCGGACTCATCTCGCCGACCTCATCGAGGAAGATGGTGCCACCGGCGGTCAGCTCCAGCAGACCCAGCTTGCCCTCGGGGCGAGCGCCATCGAAGGCGCCCGGGGCATAGCCAAACAGTTCGGTCTCGGCCATGGACTCCGGCAGGCCGGCGCAGTTCAGCGCCATGAACGGCGCCTGGCCGCGCTGGCTGGCCAGGTGACAGGCCCGCGCCAGTACCTCCTTGCCGGTGCCGGTCTCGCCAAAGATCAACAGCGGCGCGTCCAACGGCGCCATGCGCCGCGCCTCGTGGATCAGGGAGGCGAGTCGGGGGCTGGCCGCGAACATCGCCTCGAAGCCGCGCATCTCCTGGCGCTGCACCTGATAGATACGCTCGCCGATGCGATCGGCGCTATGCAGCGTGACCACAGCACCGGCCAGCGAGGCCACGTCGTCGTGGTGTTCGCGATGCAGCGGCGCGATATCGGCCAGGTAGGTGGCGTCCTTGAGCCGGATCCTGAGGCCGTTGACCCGAGCATTGTTGCGACGAATCACTTCCGGCAGGTCGAGCTCCGGCAGGTAGCGATTCAGCGACAGCCCGGGCACCTCGTCGACGCGCACGCCGAGCAGCTGGCTCGCCGCCCGGTTGGCCGCCACCAGGTGCCCCTCCATGTCGATGGACATCACCGGGTCGGAGAGTGACGACAGCAGCGCCTCCAGCTCGAGCTGGTGGCGCTCGCTGGGCATCAGGCTGACCCGGCGCACCCCGAATACGCCGGACACCTGCTCGAGACTGGGCTTCAGCGTCGCCAGCTGGGCGTGCAACAGTTGCGGCACGTGCAGATAGATGGCGTTGCCGTGCTCTCCGCCCACCTCGCCCCGGGCCACGTTGACCCCATAGTCGGCCAGCAGGGCCACTATGTCGCGAAGGATGCCGACACGATTCTGGCAGTGAACTCTCAGGCGCATGAAGGGAATGGCTCCGCAAAAGGGTCACACCATCTGAAGTTTCCGTCAGGCTGGTCTGACTCGCATGTCAAGATTTCGTTACAGCCTATCGAAGACAGAGGAGCGCGTCCTGCATCTTTGGTCGATAGACACCATCTCGAGCACCAGCTGTAAAGATTACCTGACAGAAAAGGGCCGCCTTCTGGTGCCTATCCCCCCGATGCACGGCTGCGTGACGAAAGCCCCCATGCCTAGACTCGACTCAGTCTCGATACCACAACAGTCGACAATCGCCGGGAGACACCATGCACGCACCTTCTTCGTCCACCCCGTCCACCAAGGGCACCGCCTATCAGGCCCGTGAGCCGGATGCCGACGGCATCATCCATTGGAGCGAGGTCGAGAACCGAACCTGGCAGACGCTGATGGAACGCCAGCTGACGTTGATCGAAGGGCGCGTGTGCCAGCAGTATCTGGACGGCCTCGAGCGCCTCGGCCTGCCCAGCGATCGTATTCCGCAACTGGGCGACGTCGATCGGGTGCTACAGCAAGCCACCGGCTGGCAGACCGCCCAGGTACCGGCCCTGATCCCCTTCGACACCTTCTTTCAACTGCTGGCCAACCGTCGTTTTCCGGTCGCGACCTTCATCCGTACCCCCGAGGAGCTGGACTACCTCAAGGAACCGGACATCTTCCACGAGATCTTCGGCCACTGCCCGATGCTGACCAACGAGGCCTTCGCCGAGTTCACCGCCACCTACGGCCGCATCGGCCTCGCCGCCGAACCCAAGGACCGGGTCTACCTGGCCAGGCTCTACTGGATGACCGTGGAATTCGGCCTGGTGGACACCCCGCAAGGCCGGCGCATCTATGGCGGCGGTATCATCTCCTCGCCCAAGGAGACCCTGCACGCCCTGTCCGACACCCCTGCACATGCGCCCTTCGACGCCCTCGACGCCCTGCGCACCCCCTACCGCATCGACATCCTGCAGCCCCTTTACTACGTTCTGGACAGCCTCGACAGGCTTCAGGAACTGTCCCGGCGCGACCTGATGGCACTGGTCGAGGAAGCCAAGGCGCTGGGACTGTTCGAACCGCGCTTTCCGCCCAAGCCCAATTCAACGACCAAGCCCAAGCCAACGCCCGGCGAGACCGGCGAGAACGGCCCCATCGCCCATGACGGTGCCGACAACGACCGACGCAGCGAACACGCCTGAACATCCACATTCCCTCACCGACACCACCAGGAGACAGCATGAACGACACCACCCAGACCCTCACCGAGCAGTCCTGCGAAGCCTGCAGCTGGGACGCCCCCCACGCCACCGAGGACGAGATCGAACAGTGGCACGCGCAGATCCCCGAGTGGCGGATCGTCGAGCGCGATGGCATCATGCAACTGGAGCGGAGCTACAAGTTCCGCAACTTTCGGCAGGCCCTTGCCTTTACCAACAGCGTCGGCGAGATCGCCGAGGAAGCCGGCCATCACCCGGCCCTGTTGACCGAGTGGGGCAAGGTCACCGTGACCTGGTGGTCCCACGAGATGAAGGGCCTGCACAAGAACGATTTCATCCTAGCGGCCAGAACCGACGAGGTAGCAAGCTAAAATGTTCGAGAAGATTGAGCGGGTTCCCGGGGATGCCATCCTCGGGCTCATCGAGGCCTTCAAGAAGGACACAAATCCCCAGAAGGTCGATCTTGGCGTCGGCGTCTACCGCGATGCAAAGGGCAACACTCCGGTGATGCGTGCGGTCAAGGAGGCCGAAGCCCTGCTGCTCAACAACGAGACCACCAAGACCTACATCGGCTCACACGGCGCCGCCCAGTACGGTGCCGTGGTGCTGCCGATGGTGCTGGGCCAGGACTCCCCTGTGCTCGAGGCCGGCCGCGCCAGCGTCACCCAGTCCCCCGGCGGTACCGGCGCCCTGCGCCTGGCGGCGGACTTCGTCGCGACCCAACTGCCCGGCAAGGGCATCTGGGTCAGCGACCCGACCTGGCCGAACCACCACGGCATCTTCACCGCCGCCGGCATCGAACTGCACAAGTATCCCTACGTGGACGCCGACAACCGTCTCGACTTCGACGGCATGCTGGAAGCCCTCAAGCAGATCCCCCAGGGCGACGTGGTGGTGCTGCACGCCTGCTGCCACAACCCCACCGGCTTCGACCTGAACCACCAGCAGTGGCAACAGGTACTCGAAGTGATCCAGCAGCGCGACCTGCTGCCGCTGGTCGACTTCGCCTACCAGGGCTTCGCCGAGGGCCTCGACGAGGACGCCTACGCCGTTCGCCTGCTGGCCGAGAATCTCGAAAACGTGCTGATCACCAGCTCCTGCTCGAAGAACTTCGGCATCTACAACGAGCGTACCGGCGCCCTGATCGTGGTGGCGAAGAACAGCGAGGAGATGGAGAACGTCCGCTCGCAGATCGCCATCGTCGCCCGTGAGAACTACTCCAACCCGCCGGCCCACGGCGGCAGCATCGTGGCGGAGATCCTCAACTCGGCAGAACTCGCCGCGGTGTGGCGCGAGGAACTCACCGAAATGCGCGATCGCATCAACACCCTGCGTCGTGACTTCGTCGAGGCCTTGAAGCCCTACGGGCTGGACCAGAAGTACGCCCACATCGCCGAGCAGCGTGGCATGTTCTCCTACACCGGCCTGACGCCGGAACAGGTGGACCGCCTGCGCGACGAGTACGGCATCTACATGGTGCGCTCGGGCCGCGCCAACGTCGCCGGCTTCTCCCAGGAGAATCTGCCCTACCTGGCCAAGGCGGTGGCCGCCGTCAACGACTGACGCCGCCCTGCCAGCTGGCTCTGCCAGCCAGCAAACGACGCCCGGGCCTGCCCCGGGCGTTGTCGTATCCGGACGAACTTCCCGGCGCCACCGAGCGCAACCACCATTCCTGCAAGCCTGTTTCTGCAAGCCCTGGGCTCTGTCCGAAAAGTCGACGAGCGAAGGCAGGTTTCGCAAAAGCCCTAGGCGCAGTCCGAAAAGTCGACGAGCGAAGGTTAGACAAGGCAAAAATCGGTGAGAAAGCGCAGTTTACGGGGTGTAAATGAGCATTTTGATCCGATTTTTAACGCCGTATTACCGAGCGCAGGCACTTTTCAGACAAGCCCTAGCCCAGGCCATGCTTGGTGGCCCACACCGCTGCTTCCACCCGTGAGCGCAGGTCCAGCTTCTTGAACAGATGCTTGACGTGGACCTTGACGGTGCCCTCGGCGATATCGAGCTCACGGGCGATCATCTTGTTGGACAGGCCGCGAGCCAGGGTCCGCAGGATGTCCCTCTCTCGAGCGGTCAGGCACGACATGCCGTCGTCGCCCCCTGCCGGCAGCTCGCCCTTGACCACGCTGGCCAGCAGCGACGCCATCTGTGGCCCCAGCACCACCTGACCCTGGGCCGCCTCGCGAATCAGCCGCAGCACCTCCTCTGGGTCCATGTCCTTGAGCAGATAGCCATCGGCGCCTTCCTTGAGCGCGCGCACCACGTCGTCGTCGGAGTCGGACACGGTCAGGATCACGATACGGCTCTTGACCCGGGCGTCACGCATCCGCCGGAGCACCTCGATGCCGTCGATGGGCTGCATGTTGAGGTCGAGCAGAATCAGGTTGGGTTGCAGATCGACGGCCTTGCGCACCGCCTCGGCGCCATCCGAGGCTTCACCGACCACCACCAGACTAGGATCCATGTCCACCAGTTGACGCACCCCACGCCGGAACAGGGGGTGATCGTCCACGATCATCAATCGAAGCATGCTCATAGTGCTATCTCCAGAGTGGTTTCACCCGACCCGCTGCCGGGCAACACGTTCAGCAGGCCACGTCGTCGCGACCTCGCGCCCGTGAAAGCCCATCACTCGGACGCCACAGGTAACTGCGCCAACAGACGCGGCAGAAAGCGGACGGTCACCACGGTGCCGCAGGGCTTGATGCCCCTGACCGTGAGCTTTCCACTCAGGCTTCGTGCCCGCTCCTCCATGATCGCCATCCCGTGGGACATGGAAGGATCCGATTGCGGTCCGATGCCTACACCGTCGTCCGTGACCGAAAGTTGATAGTGCCCCGTGTCGTCGACGGCGAGGCTGATGGTGCAGTGCCGAGCACGTGCATGGCGGGCCACGTTGGACAGCGACTCTCGCACGATCTGCAGCACATGAATTTCCTCGTTGGGGGTCAGCGACAGCCCGCTCCACTGGCCTTTCAGGGTCAGCTCGAAGTCACCCCGTTTGGAGTACTCCAGCACCGTTTCCTCCAACGCCGCTTCCAGACCCGACTCATGGATGCGCAGACGAAAGGTGTTGAGCAGCTCCCTGAGCTGGCGGTAGGACGAATTGAGACCGTGCCGGAGTTCCGCGACCACCTGCGCCACCTGCTCGTGGCGTTGCTGATCGAGCTGCATCTGTAGACGGGTGACCTGGATCTTCAGGTAGGACAGCGACTGCGCCAGCGAGTCGTGAAGCTCTCGCGCAATCACCGCGCGCTCATCCATCAGCGCCAGCCGACGCTGTTCGTCGGCCTTCTCGGACAGCGACAAGGCCGCGGCAATCAGCCCGGCCACCGTCTCCACCAGCTCGATCTTCCACTGGGCAAGCATATGGCCGGGAGGCTGATGGACACGCAACTCGCCAAAATCCCGACCCGCTTCGCGCACCCTGACCGCATATTCATTGCCGTTGGCATACAGTCCGGCAGCCGCCTTGTCTGATATTTCACGGCCGCGCGATGGTTCCTGAACGAAAGCGCTTTCCGCGCCGGGGCGAGAGCTGAGTCTGACAATATCCTTGCCATTGCCTCCCATGGACAGGCGCAGCTCGAAGGGGCCTTCGTCGGTCACCGCCTCCAGCTGGCGCAGCACTTCCTCGAGCTCTTCCCGGGTCAGCGGAGTGACCCCATTGAGACGCCGCGCGGTCAGATAAAGCATACGCAACGCATCATTGCTGCGCTTCAGTTCATGGGTCTTCGCCGCGACACGCTTTTCCAGCTGACCGTACATTTCCGACAGGCTGGCATTCATCTTGTTGATTGTTCTGGATAACAAGCCTAACTCGTCGTTACCTCGGTAGATGGTTCTCCCCGAAAAGTCACCGACCATCACGCCATTTACAACGCGAATAAGGTCACGAAATGGCGGCATGACACCGCAGACTATTCGATAGACAACCATCACCATAAATATCACGAGAACGGCGAGTGATGCCCCCTGAAAAACCTCAAGAAATACGACCTTTGACTCGGCATATTCTTGAAGCCTTCCCACCAGAATATCGACCTTGTCGACGAACTCTGCGACCTTGTCATCCAGCCGAAAGACGTCACCACCTTCGAAATCCACCGTGTTGGGACGCAGGGTTTCGTGCCAGCACTCCACCACCCTGTCGTAGGCCTCTCTGAGCGGATCATCGGCGTCCACCGGAATCAGCGCGATGATCGCCCCCGCAGCCAGCGTGGCCTCCATCTGTTCGTGCTGCCAGCGTCGCCTGGGGTGATCCGCCGGCAGCAACTCCGACGTCGCCAGCAGTCGATAGGCCTGCATTCGCAGCGAGCCCGCCTGGTTGATGGCGTCGGCGTAACCTCCCGCGCTCTTTGCGATGACGATGGAGCCCAGCAGGCTGACCAGGGCCAGACAGGATATCGCCGCCATGGCGACCAGCATGCGCAGCATCAGTGATCGGCGCAGGTAAAAGGCGCCGTTCATCTACTACACCTTCCCTTTTTGACCCAGATCAAGGGTTTCATCATCTAGAATTTTCCGGAATGTCGCATCCATCTGAGAGGGCAGATAATACGTGACGAACACCTCAAAAACACCCGGATACCTCCATGGAGGTAATTAAGCAAAAGCGCTGGATATAGCACGCAATTCTCTTGACCACAATCAAGTGCCATACAGATACATTGTAGCAAGGTTTAGGGGCCGAACCGGCACCCCTAAAGAGGAAAGCACATGCTCCAACATGACACCGTACCCCGGCGTCAGCAGAACAGAGCGCTAGGCCTATCCACACTCGCCTTCACTCTCTGCTTCGCCGTCTGGACCCTGTTCTCGATTCTCGGTATCCAGATCAAGGAGGACTTCGCGCTCTCCGACACCCAACTTGGCCTGCTGATGGCCACTCCCGTGCTGACGGGTTCGATCAGCCGACTCTTTCTCGGTGTACTGACTGACCGCTTCGGGGGCCGCTGGGTCTTCGGTCTGCTCATGCTGGTCACCGCTACCTGTGTCTACCTGCTGACCTTCGCCAACAGCTACGTGATGCTGCTGGTCGGCGCACTGGGTATCGGCCTGGCCGGTGGCTCCTTCATCGTCGGCGTGGCCTACACCTCGGCCTGGTTCGAGAAGGAACGCCAGGGTACGGCGCTGGGCATCTTCGGGGCCGGTAACGTCGGTGCCGCCGTCACCAACTTCGGCGCGCCCTTCCTGCTGATGGCAATGGGCTGGAAAAGCACCGCCCTGGTCTACGCCACCATCATGGCGATCATGGGCGTGGCCTTTATCCTGCTGGCCAAGGAAGACCCCCAGAATCAGTCGCGCAATGCCGTGCGCCTGCCGCTGTCCGAGCAGTTCGCGCCCCTGGCCGACCTGCGCGTGTGGCGCTTCTCGCTCTACTACTTCTTCGTCTTCGGTGGCTTCGTCGCCCTCGCCCTTTGGCTGCCCCACTACCTGATCGAGGTCTACGGCCTGAGCCTCTCCGCGGCGGGTATCGTGGCGGCGCTGTACACCATCCCGGCCTCGCTGTTCCGTATTCTCGGCGGTTGGATGTCCGACCGCTACGGCGCACGTCGCGTGATGTACTGGACCTTCCTGGCCTCGGTCATCTGCACCTTCCTGCTGAGCTATCCGCCCACCCAGTACGTCGTCGATGGCGTCCGTGGTCCGGTCGAGTTCACCTTCGCCATGCCGCTGGTCGGCTTCATCCTGTTGACCATGGTGCTGGGCTTCTTCATGTCGCTGGGCAAGGCCGCCGTGTACAAGCACATCCCGGTCTACTATCCCAAGAGCGTCGGCCTGGTCGGTGGCGCCGTCGGCATGGTCGGTGGCCTGGGTGGCTTCTTCCTGCCGCTGACCTTCGGCATGCTCAACGATGTCATCGGCATCTGGCAGAGCTGCTTTATGCTGATGTTCGTCGTGGTTGCCGCCGCGCTCATGTGGATGCACTTCGCCATCCGCAAGGCCGAGCGTATCGAGGCCCGCGATCGCTGCGAGTCCACCGACCTGCCCGAGCTGTCCACCCCGAGCCGTTTCGTGCTCGAGGACTGGCGCCCCGAGGACGAGTCCTTCTGGCAGTCCACCGGTCGCAAGATCGCCACGCGTAACCTGTGGATCTCCATCCCCTGTCTGCTGCTGGCCTTCTGCATCTGGATGGTGTGGTCCATGGTCGTGGCCAAGCTGCCCCAGGTAGGCTTCGAGTACACCCCGAACCAGCTGTTCTGGCTGGCGGCCCTGCCGGGTCTTTCCGGTGCCACCCTGCGGATCTTCTACAGCTTTACCGTGCCGATCTTCGGCGGCCGTCGCTTCACCGCGATTTCCACCGCCTCGCTGCTGCTGCCTGCTCTGTGGATCGGCTTCGCCGTCCAGAATCCCGAAACGCCCTACCTGGTGATGGCGATCATCGCCCTGCTGTGTGGTTTCGGTGGCGGCAACTTTGCCTCCTCCATGGCCAACATCGCCTTCTTCTATCCCAAGCGTGAAAAGGGCAAGGCCCTGGCCATGAACGCCGGCCTCGGCAACCTCGGCGTGTCGGTGATGCAGTTCCTGGTGCCCGTGGTCATCTCCACCGGCAGCTTCGTGATGTTCACCGGCAGTGGCCAGCCGATGTCCGACACTGATCTTCTGTGGCTGCAGAACGCCGGCTTCGTGTGGGTGCCGTTCATCGCCATCGCCACCGTTGCCGCCTGGTTCGGCATGAACGACATCGCCAGCGCCAAGTCCTCCTTCAAGGAGCAGTCGGTCATCTTCAAGCGCAAGCACAACTGGCTGATGTGCATCCTGTATACCGGCACCTTTGGCAGCTTCATCGGCTTCTCCGCCGGCTTCCCGCTGTTGACCAAGACCCAGTTCCCGGCCATCGATGCCCTCCAGTACGCCTTCCTCGGCCCGTTCGTCGGCGCCCTGAGCCGTGCCTGGACCGGTGGACTGGCCGACCGCTTCGGTGGTGCCCGGGTCACCTTCTGGACCTTCCTGACCATGATCGGCGGCGTGATCGGCGTGTTGTTCTTCCTGATGAACAAGGACATGTCGATCGCCTTCTACGGCTTCTTCGCCTCCTTCATGCTGCTGTTCTTCGCCACCGGCGTCGGCAATGCCAGCACCTTCCAGATGATCCCGTCGATCTTCCGCAAGGAAGTGCCGCGGCTGATGCCGAACCTGACCGCCGCCGAGCAGCTGGTCCACGCCGAGCGCGAATCCGCTGCCACCATCGGCTTCACCTCGGCCATCGCCGCCTACGGCGCCTTCCTGATTCCGAAGTCCTTCGGTACCTCGATCTCGCTGACCGGTGGCGCCGAAGCGGCGCTGATCGGCTTCATCGTGTTCTACGTGTTCTGCACCGCCCTGACCTGGTTCTACTACAGCCGCAAGGGCGCGGAGATCGAACTGAACCTGGATGCGGGTCCCACCCGCAAGCCAAGCGCCGGTGCGGCTCAGACCCAGCACTGACGTTCCCGTCAAGACCGTGACATTCGAGTCCGCAAGGACCGCCTAGCCAGGCCCCCCTCGGGGGGCCTTTGAGGAGACCTCCATGAGTCATTTTCTCGATCGCCTGAGATACCTGACCAAACGTCCTCCGGAATTCGCCAACGGACACGGCGAAACCCGGGAAGAGACACGTGACTGGGAAGACGGCTATCGCGCCCGCTGGCAGCACGACAAGATCGTGCGCTCCACCCACGGGGTGAACTGCACCGGCTCGTGCAGCTGGAAGATCTACGTCAAGAATGGCCTGGTCACCTGGGAAACCCAGCAGACCGACTATCCGCGTACCCGCGCCGATCTGCCCAACCACGAGCCCCGCGGTTGCCCACGTGGCGCCAGCTACTCCTGGTACCTGTACAGTGCCAACCGCCTCAAGTACCCGCTGATTCGCCAGGAGCTGGTCAGCCTGTGGCGACGCGCGCTGGACAAGCACGCCGACCCGGTGGATGCCTGGGCCTCCATCGTCGAGGACCCGGTCCTGGCCAATCAGTACAAGCGTGCCCGCGGCATGGGCGGCTTCGTCCGCGCCGACTGGGACGAGGCGCAGACCCTGATCGCGGCGGCCAACGTCTACACCGCCAAGACCTACGGTCCCGACCGCATCATCGGCTTCTCGCCGATCCCTGCCATGTCGATGGTCTCCTACGCCGCCGGCGCCCGCTACCTGTCACTGATCGGCGGCGTCTGCCTGTCGTTCTATGACTGGTACTGCGACCTGCCGCCGGCCTCCCCCCAGACCTGGGGCGAGCAGACCGACGTGCCGGAATCCGCCGACTGGTACAACTCCGGCTACATCATCGCCTGGGGTTCCAACGTGCCGCAGACACGTACCCCGGACGCCCACTTCTTCACCGAGGTGCGCTACAAGGGCACCAAGACGGTGTCGATCACCCCGGACTACGCCGAGGTCTCGAAGCTCACCGACGAATGGCTGTCCGCCAAGCAGGGCACCGACGCCGCCCTGGCCATGGCCATGGGCCACGTCATCCTCAAGGAATTCCACCTCGCCTCGCCCAGCGTCTACTTCACCGACTACGTCAAGCGCTACACCGACATGCCCTTCCTGGTGGCCCTCGAGCCCCGCGAGGACGGCACCTACGCCCCGGGCAAGCAGCTGCGTGCGGCCGACTTCGACGCCTCGCTCGGCCAGGACAACAACCCCGAGTGGAAGACCGTCGCCTGGGACGAGACGCGTGACCAGCTGGTGGTGCCGCGCGGTTCCATCGGCTTCCGCTGGGGCGAGAACGACGACGACGAAAAGGGCAAGTGGAGCCTTGAGTCACTGGACGCCGACGGCCAGGAGATCGACCTGCGACTGTCGCTGGCCGACGCCCACGACAGCGTCGCCAAGGTGGCCTTCCCCTATTTCGGTGGCATCGCCCACGAGCACTTCGACCACGTCGAAGGCAACGAGGTGCTGCACCACTGCCTGCCGGCCAAGAAGCTGACCCTGGCCGATGGCAAGGAAGTGCTGGCGGTCACCGTGTTCGACCTGATGTGCGCCAACTACGGTATCGACCGTGGCCTCGGCGGCGAGGGCGAGGACGACGGCGCCACCGCACTGGACCAGCTGCGCCCCTACACCCCGGCGTGGCAGGAAAAGATCACCGGCGTACCCGCCAACCAGTGCATCCGCATCGCCCGCGAGTTCGCCCACAACGCCGACAAGACCCAGGGTCGGTCCATGATCATCGTCGGTGCCGGGATGAACCACTGGTACCACATGGACATGAACTACCGTGGCCTGATCAACATGCTGGTGCTGTGCGGCTGTATCGGTCAGTCCGGCGGCGGCTGGTCCCACTATGTAGGCCAGGAAAAGCTGCGTCCTCAGACCGGCTGGACCCCGCTGGCCTTCGGCCTGGACTGGCAGCGTCCGCCGCGCCACATGAACGGCACCTCGTTCTTCTACAACCACTCGAGCCAGTGGCGCTACGAGAAGCTCGAGGTCAAGGAACTGCTGTCGCCGCTGGCCAAGGCCGACAAGTACGACGGCAGCCTGATCGACTTCAACGTGCGCGCCGAGCGCATGGGCTGGCTGCCGTCGGCGCCGCAGCTCGGGGTCAACCCGCTGCGCCTGGCAGGCCCCGCCAGTGAGGCCGGCATGTCGACCGCCGACTACGTGGTCAGCCAGCTCAAGCAGGGCCGTCTTGGCTTCGCCGCCGAGGACCCGGACAACCCCCAGAACTTCCCGCGCAACATGTTCGTGTGGCGCTCCAACCTGCTGGGCTCCTCGGGCAAGGGTCACGAGTACATGCTCAAGTACCTGCTGGGCACCCGCCACGGGCTGCAGGGCAAGGACCTGGGCGAATCCGGTGGCGCCATGCCCCGGGAAGTCACCTGGCACGACGAGGCCCCCGAAGGCAAGGTGGACCTGTTCACCACCCTGGACTTCCGCATGTCGACCACCTGCCTGTACTCAGACGTGGTGCTGCCCACCGCGACCTGGTACGAGAAGGACGACCTCAACACCTCGGACATGCACCCCTTCATCCACCCGCTGACCGCCGCCACCGATCCGGCCTGGGAAGCGCGCAGCGACTGGGACATCTACAAGGGCATCGCCAAGAGATTCTCCCAAGTCTGCCCCGGCCACCTGGGCGAGGAAACCGACCTGGTCACCTTGCCGCTGCAGCATGACAGCCCCGGCGAGCTGGCCCAGCCCGAAGTGCTCGACTGGAAGCGCGGTGAGTGCGAGCCGATCCCCGGCAAGACCATGCCGAGCCTGATCGAGGTCAAGCGCAACTACCCCGAGACCTACGAGCGCTTCACCTCGGTGGGACCGCTGCTCGAGAGCATCGGCAACGGTGGCAAGGGCATCGGCTGGAACACCGACAAGGAAGTCGAGCTGTTGCGTGGCCTCAACCACGTCAAGCTCGAGGGTCCGGCCAAGGGTCAGCCAAGACTCGAAAGCGCCATCGACGCCGCCGAGATGATCCTGGCGCTGGCCCCGGAGACCAACGGTCAGGTGGCGGTGAAGGCCTGGGACGCGCTGTCGAAGATCACCGGACGCGACCACACCCACCTGGCGATTCCCAAGGAAGAGGAGAAGATCCGCTTCCGCGACGTGGTGGCCCAGCCGCGCAAGATCATCTCCAGCCCGACCTGGTCAGGCCTGGAGGACGAGCACGTGTCCTACAACGCCGGCTACACCAACGTCCACGAGCTGATTCCCTGGCGTACCGTCAGCGGCCGCCAGCAGTTCTACCAGGATCACGCCTGGATGCGTGACTTCGGCGAGAGCCTGCTGGTCTACCGTCCGCCCATCGACACCAAGGCAACCAAGGCCATGGCGATGCCGCGGCCCAACGGTAACCCGGAGATCGCGCTGAACTGGATCACCCCGCACCAGAAGTGGGGCATCCACTCCACCTACTCCGACAACCTGTTGATGCTGACCCTGTCGCGTGGCGGCCCCATCGTCTGGCTGTCCGAGGAGGACGCGGTCGCCATCGGTGTCGAGGACAACGACTGGATCGAGCTGTACAACGCCAACGGCGCCATCGCCGCCCGCGCGGTGGTCAGTCAGCGGGTCAAGACCGGCATGGCGATGATGTACCACGCCCAGGAGCGCATCGTGAACGTGCCCGGCTCCGAGGTCACCGGTACCCGCGGCGGTATCCACAACTCGGTCACCCGCGTCTGCCCCAAGCCGACCCACATGATCGGCGGCTACGGACAGCTCTCCTACGGCTTCAACTACTACGGCACCGTCGGCTCCAACCGCGATGAGTTCGTCATGGTGCGCAAGATGAAGCACGTCAACTGGTTGGACGGCGAAGGACAGGACAGCGCCCAGGAGGCAGTGAAATGAAGATCCGTTCCCAAGTGGGCATGGTGCTCAACCTCGACAAGTGCATCGGCTGTCACACCTGTTCGGTGACCTGCAAGAACGTCTGGACCAGTCGTGAAGGCGTCGAGTACGCCTGGTTCAACAACGTCGAGACCAAGCCGGGCATCGGCTATCCCAAGGAGTGGGAGAACCAGGCGCGCTGGAAAGGCGGCTGGCTGAGGCGCGAGGATGGCACCATCGAGCCGCGCATCGGCGGCAAGTGGCGGGTGCTGGCGAACATCTTCGCCAACCCCGACCTGCCGGAGATCGACGACTACTACGAGCCGTTCACCTTCGACTACCAGCACCTGCACCAGGCCAAGAAGGGCCGCCACCAGCCGGTGGCGCGCCCCCGTTCGCTGATCTCCGGTCAGCGCATGGAGAAGATCGAGTGGGGCCCGAACTGGGAAGAGATTCTCGGCACCGAGTTCGCCAAGCGCCGCAAGGACGCCAACTTCGACAAGATCCAGGCGGACATCTACGGCCAGTTCGAAAACACCTTCATGATGTACCTGCCGCGCCTGTGCGAGCACTGCCTCAACCCGGCCTGTGTGGCCAGCTGCCCGAGCGGTGCGATCTACAAGCGTGAAGAGGATGGCATCGTCCTGATCGACCAGGACAAGTGCCGCGGCTGGCGGATGTGCGTGTCCGGCTGTCCGTACAAGAAGATCTACTACAACTGGAAGTCCGGCAAGTCCGAGAAGTGCATCTTCTGCTACCCGCGTATCGAGTCGGGCCAGCCGACGGTGTGCTCCGAGACCTGCGTCGGTCGCATCCGCTACCTTGGCGTGCTGCTCTACGACGCCGATCGCATCGAAGAGGTCGCCGCCTCCCAGGACGAGCGCGACCTGTACAAGCGCCAGTGCGAGATCTTCCTCGACCCCAATGATCCCGAGGTCATCGCCCAGGCCAAGCGTGACGGCATCGATGACAACGTGATCAAGGCGGCCCAGGAGTCCCCGGTCTACAAGATGGCCATGGACTGGCAGCTGGCGCTGCCGCTGCACCCGGAGTACCGCACCCTGCCGATGGTCTGGTACGTGCCGCCGCTGTCGCCGATCCAGTCGGCGGTGGACGGTGGCCACGTGGAAACCGACGGCGTGCTGCCCAAGGTCGAATCACTGCGTATCCCGGTGAAGTACCTGGCCAACATGCTCACCGCCGGTGACGAGGCGCCGGTGGTTCGCGCGCTCAAGCGCATGATGGCGATGCGTGAGTACATGCGCGGCAAGCACGTGGACGGCGAGTTGCGCCACGACGTGCTCGACGAGGTCGAGCTGAGCGAGGCCCAGGTCGAGGAGATGTACCGCTACCTGGCCATCGCCAACTACGAGGACCGCTTCGTCATCCCGACCAGCCACCGCGAGCAGGCTCGCGAGGCCTTCCCGGAGCGTGGCGGCTGCGGCTTCACCTTCGGCAACGGCTGCCAGGGTGGCAGCGACAAGACCAGCCTGTTCGGTGGACGCAAGCAGACCACCACCCTGGTCAACGTCGAGCAGTACGACCCCAGCCATCCGGAGGTCGAGCATGACTAATCCACTCGCCCAGGGTCTGCGCGCCCTGGCCCGGCTGCTCGACTATCCCGACCGGGAACTGATCGAGGGGCTTGCCGAGGTCAAGGCGGCGATCGCCGCCATGCCACTGCCGGGGGGAGCCCCCCGGCAGGCACTGCTCGACTGGTGTGATCGCCTGGCGGATGCCCGCCTGCTGGACGTTCAGGCGGCCTACGTCGCCCAGTTCGATCGTGGCCGCGCCACCTCGCTTCTGCTGTTCGAGCACGTCCATGGCGAGTCCCGCGACCGTGGCCAGGCCATGGTCGACCTGCTCGGCGAGTACGAGGACGCCGGCTTTGCCCTCGACAGCCGCGAGCTGCCCGACCACCTGCCGCTGCTGCTGGAGTTCCTCTCCACTCGCGAGGGCGACGAGGTCGCCCGCTGGATCGGTGACGTCAGCCATATCCTGGCGCTCATCACCGCCCGCCTGGAGGCCAAGCAGTGCGACCAGGCGCTGGTGACCCTGACCCTGCTGTCGCTGATCGGCGCCGAGGATCAGGTGGACCTCCACCGCGAGGCGGTCAAGGAAGAACCGGACGACAACACCCCTGCCGCCCTCGACGCCGTGTGGGAGGAGGAGGCCGTGCGTTTCTCGGCCGAATCCGACCAGGACTGCGCGCTGACCTCCGCCGAGGGCAAGCGCCTCGCCGAACGCCGGGGCAGTATCCAGCCCGACACCGTTCGCCTCCCCGATGCCATGCCCTCTCGACCCACTGGAGGTCTGTCATGAACTACCTGCACACCCTGCTGTTCGGCCTCTATCCCTACCTGGCGGGCAGCGTCTTCCTGATCGGTAGCCTGTTGCGCTTCGACCACGGCCAATACACCTGGAAGACCGGCTCGAGCCAGATGCTGTCGTCCAGGCGCATGCGCCTGGCCAGTCCGCTGTTCCACGTCGGCATCCTGGTGATCTTCTTCGGTCACCTGGTCGGCCTGCTGACACCGCATTGGGTCTACGCCCCCTTCATCAGCGCCGGCACCAAGCAGGTGTTCGCCATCCTGGTCGGTGGCGTTGCCGGTATCGCCTGTCTGATCGGTGGCGCCATGCTGCTGCATCGCCGCTTCACCGACCCACGGGTCAAGGCGTCCTCCAGCTTCATGGACAACCTGATCATCGTGCTGCTGGTGGTTCAGGTCACCCTGGGCCTGCTGACCATTCCCGCCGCCCTGCATCACCTGGACGGCGGCGTGATGATCAAGCTTGCCGAATGGGCCCAGGCCATCGTCTTCTTCCAGGGCGGCGCCGCCACCCACCTCGAAGGCATTGGCTTTATCTACCACCTGCACATTCTGGTCGGTCTGACCATCGTGCTGGTGTTCCCGTTCACTCGTCTGGTTCACGCCTGGAGCGCTCCCCTGGGTTACTTGGGCCGTCGCTACCAGATCGTCCGGCGCCGTGCCTGAGGAGGCATGTCATGCAAACCATCCCCGTGGAAACCCTGCCGCACACAACGGTTCCCAGCATTCGTGTTGGTGACAGCGTGATCGGCGAGGAAGCCATCGCCGGGGAGATGCAGTTCCATCCGTCAACGGATCGCGAGGCCGCCGCCAAGGCGGCGGCCCGCGCCCTGGTCATCCAGGAACTCTTGCGCCAGCGCGCCGAGATCCTGGGCATCGAGACGGGCTCGTTGCACGAGCCCGACGAACGTGCGATCGCCGTGATGCTGGATCAGGAACTGCAAGTCCCCCCGCCCGATGAAGAGGCCTGCGTGCGCTTTCACGCGGCTCACCCCGAACGCTTCTGCGAGCCCACTCGTCTCAAGGTCCGGCATATCCTGCTGGCGGCGGCCCCCGACGACCTGGACGCCCGCGACGAGCAGTTCAAGAAGGCCGAAGGGCTGATCGACACCCTCAAGCAGCATCCCGAACGCTTCGACGAGATGGCTCAGCGGTTTTCGCAGTGCCCATCGAAGGACGAAGGCGGGAGCCTTGGCTGGGTCAGCCGCGGCCAGACCGTCAGCGAGCTCGACCGCGCGCTGGAACCCCTGCCCGAAGGCCTGCACGAGCGTCCGCTGCCGTCACGCTACGGTTGGCACGTGGTCGTCATCGACGCCCGTCTGGAGCGCCAGCCACTGCCCTACGCCGAGGTCAAGGACAGGGTCGCCCACGAGCTGACCGAACAGGCCACACGCGTCGCCCTGCGCCACTACCTGCTGGCGCTGGAAAGCGAGATCGGCGTCGAGGGTTTCACCCTGGCCGACGATGACGTCGACGGTCCCCTGATGCGCTGACGAGGGCGCTGAAAGGTCGCCATCAAGGGCGTTGAAAGAGCACAGACAGAGCGCCGACCAGGCGCCACTAGCGAATGACGCGTGCCGACTCCCCCTTCCCTCCCACCTGACACCCCCGCCAGACCTCAGGGTCCGGCGGGCTCCCTTCACGTTCTCTCCACCGGAGTCCTTGCATGTCTCATACGTCCACGTGCGCTGTGTTCACCCCGCTGGATATCGCCATCCTCACCGTGTCCGATACCCGAGGCCTGGACGAGGACGGCAGCGGCAACCTGCTGGCGGACCGGTTAGCCGGCGCCGGACACCGCCTGACCGAGCGCGCCCTGGTCCCCGACGACATCTATCGCATTCGCGCCCAGGTCAGCGCCTGGGTGATCCGTTCCGACATCCAGGTAGTGCTGGTCAACGGCGGCACTGGCTTCACCGCCCGTGACAACACCCCGGAGGCACTGACGGTACTGTTCGACAAGGTCGTCGAAGGCTACGGCGAGCTGTTTCGTCTGCGTTCCTTCGAGGCCATCGGCACCTCCACCATCCAGTCCCGCGCTGTGGCCGGGGTGATCGATCGCACCCTGGTGTTCTCCATGCCCGGCTCGCCCAAGGCCTGCGCCATGGCCTGGGACGACATTCTTGCAGCCCAGCTCGACGCCCGCACCCGGCCCTGCAACTTCGTCGCCATGGTGGTGAAGGACAGCCAGCGCTGCACCAGCCGCAGCGCGGATCACCACGTCGCTTCCGTCACCGGGACGACGGCTCGACACGAAGCCCTGGAGGTCACCCCATGAGCGAGACCTGCGGCTGTGACACACCGACCAGGGGCCACACCCTGATCGATCCCTGGCAGGCCCGCGAGCAGGTCATCGCCTTGACCCGCCCGCTGGAGGACACCGAGACGCTGAGAACGACCCACGCCCGTGGCCGCATCCTGGCCGCGCCGCTCAAGGCGCTGCACGACGTTCCCGGCATCGACAACAGCGCCATGGACGGCTACGCCCTGCGTCTGGCCGACCTCAAGCACCGGCTTGCCCTGCCGGTGGTGGCCCGGGTGCCCGCCGGCGCCGCCCCGATCACCCTGCCCTTCGACGGCTGTGCGCGCATCTTCACCGGCGCACCGATTCCCCGCGGTGCCGACGTGGTGGTGCCCCAGGAACAGGTACGGATCGACGACGCCGGCCAGATCCACTTTCCCACTGACTTGCACCTGGGAGACCATATCCGGCGACGCGGCGAAGAGCTCACCCAGGGAGCGGCTCTGCTCGAGCCAGGTGAGCCCCTCGATGCCATCCGCCTGGCGCTGCTGGCGGCCCAGGGCATCACCGAGGTGCCCTGCCGGCGTCGGGTGCGCGTCGCCGTCATCAGTACCGGCTCGGAGCTGGTCACGCCCGGCAAACCGCTAGCCCCGGGCCAGATCTACAACTCGAACGCCGGCATGCTGCACGCCCTGCTGCAGGATCACAACGCCGAGCTTGTCGACCTTGGCAACATCAGCGACAGCGCCACGGCACTCGAAGAAGCGCTGACCTTCGCCGCCCGCCAGGCCGATCTGATCGTCTGTACCGGCGGCGTCTCGGTGGGTGAGGAAGACCACGTCAGGCCCTGTCTCGAGCGCCTTGGCGGCATCTGCCTCAGCGGCGTGGCGATGAAGCCCGGCAAGCCCTTCACCCTGGGCTACATCGGCCAGTCCCCGTCCACCGGCACCCCGTTGCTGGGACTTCCCGGCAACCCCACCGCTGCCCTGGTCGCCTGGCACCTGCTGGGCCTGGCGGTACTGCATCGCCGACAGGGTCGAACCATCGCCCCGCTGGCGAGCTTTGCAGTGCATGCAGGCTTCACCTACCGCGCCAACCGCACCCGCACCCAGTGGCTGCGCGTCCGCCTGGATCACAGCGACATTGCCCCGGTGGCCAGGATCGCCGGCGACCAGGGCTCCAATATGCTCAAGAGTGCGGCACAAGCCGACGGCTACCTCCAGGTCCCCCCTGGCCAGCAGGTGGTGCCCGGCCAGCGCTATCCCTACCTGCCGCTAAGCCAGTTCGCCCGCTAGTGCGACGACCTGAACACCGACAGCACACCCCAGAATGTTCCGACAAGGAGAGCCCACCATGGCCACCCCCTCACCCCTTCCCCTGGTCTACGCCTGCTCCGGCTGCTCCGATGTGGCCCAGCTCGCCAACAGCGTTGCTGTTGCGCTCGACCATCGCGGCATCGCCGAGATGTCCTGCATCTCGGGCGTTGGTGGCGGCGTGCCCGGGCTGGTGCGCAAGGCACAATCCGGGCGACCGATCGTGGCACTCGACGGCTGCCAGATGCACTGCACCGCCCACTGCCTGGACAAGGCCGGCGTCAGCGCCACCCACCATATGCGACTGTACGAGCAGGGCTTCAAGAAGCGACGCGGCCGCCACTACGATGACGATTGCGTGGAAGCTGTCATCAAACAGCTGATTCCCGTCGTCGATGCGCTCTCTGGTGGTGAGGCGAGCCACGAGCAGCGGGACACCCCTGTCAGACTCACCGCTCGCCACTGAGCAAGGGCGACGCGATAACGCCAGCCCCGTCGGGTGAAAGTGGCGTGGCACGTGAGAGCACTACGCAAGAACGACAAGGCCCCGCCGGGCTGCAGTGCAGCAGCTGCCCGGCGGGGCCTTGTTATTGGCCATGTCATATTAGCGGTGCGTCATGACAGCGACGTCGCTGCTCAGCTCATACCCGCTGTCTCGTCGAGTCCATACTCCCGCTCCACCAGTGCCACCCTGACGCGGTAGCTTGCATACCAGCGCTCGCGGCCCCTGGCCTGGGCCTCGCGATGATCCAGGTTGGCCTTCCAGGCGCGAATGGATGCCAGATCAGACCAGTAGGACACCGTGATGCCGGCGGCATATTCACCCGGCGAGCGCGCCGACTCCACCCCCAGAAACCCCGGCTGCTGTGCCGCCAGTTCGACCATGCGCTCGGCCATCTCGCCGTAGCCGTCATCCCCCGGCGTTCTCGTGGAGGTGAAGATCACCGCGTAGTACGGCGGTATCGGTGTGGTGGCGATGGCACTCAACGGTTTTCCTCAGTGACGATGGACTGGACACTCCGAGGCCGTCACGGAAATCGCAATCCGCCACGGCGAACTTGGCAATGTAGCATGAGACGACGTCAACGGCCTTCCCGGTGCATATGCCAGGCTGACACCAAAGACCTGCGCCAGAGACCCGCAGTGACAAGAGCGGATCAGAAACCACCGCTACCCGAGCCAATCGCTCCCTCATTGATATGTTCAGTAAACGGATCATCGAACCCCGAGCCTACCGCGCCTTCATTGATACCCGGGGTAAAAGGATCGTCGTGCCCTGATCCGACTGCGCCTTCGTTGATATCGTCGGTGAACGGATCATCGATGCCCGCGCCGATCACGCCTTCGTTGACGTCTTCCGTGAACGCATCATCGAAACCGGTTCCTACCGCCGCTTCGTTGATGCCTTGCGAAAAAGGATCATCAAAGCCGGAACCCACCGCCGCTTCGTTGATGCCCCTGGTCCAGGGATCATCATGGGCCACGGCGCCTCCCGGCAACAGCGCCAGCATCAGGAAAAGTCCACAGACGCCATACCTCATGACATACCCCATGTCGGCAAAATTTCAGGATACAAGGTCCCATCCGATGCCATGCTGACCCGCATCCTGAAACAAGGGCCGTCAATTGACGGCCCTTGTTCCTGGCGACGAGGCACCTATTCAAGATTCATGGAGAAAGGCGCCACCAGGTCCTCCACGCGATAGGCATGACCGCCCTTCATCACCATTTCCACCTTGATGAGGTCACGGATGTCCTCGTCCGGCTTCCCCCGGACAAAGGCGATATCCGCCATCTTGCCGACTTCCAGCGTGCCCAGTTGCTCATGCAGGCCAAGCTCCATGGCGGGAACTGCTGTGGCAGACCTCAGCGCCTGGAACGGCGTCAAGGGGCCGCTTTCCAGCCAACGCAGATTGCTGTGGAGTCCGAAACCGACAAAGTCCAGAGGGGAGTCGCTGCCGGCGATCAGCCGCCCTCCCGCTTCGACGATCCGAGCAAACGTTTCGGGGTTATCCGCGTACTGTGCCAGGAAGTGGGAGTTGTCGGGGGAGCTGTCGCTGTCGAAGGCCTCCTGAAGGGCATCTCGCTCGGCGCGAGGAACCAACGCCTTGACCCTGACATCGTCACGAATGTCGTTGTCGCCAAACAGCGATGGCTCCACCGCGAAGAAGGTCGACACCACCGACATGTTTGCCCGGGAAAAAAGATCGATCACATCCTGATAGGTCCTGCCCGTCAGCGAGCCGATGCGCGAGTAATCCAGCCGCTCGGTGGCGCCCAGATGGGTCGTGCCGCTCTGGTCCAGATAGACGCCCGGGGCGAGAAAATGCGAATAGGTCGGCACCCCTCGCTGACCCGCTTCATCGGATACCGCTTTCATGAAGGCCGGGTTCATCCGCACATAGGTCTTCATCACATCGAAGTCCAGGGCCTCGGCGCGCTCCAGCTCTGCCGCTAGCTGGCCTTCGTCGGCTACCGGGCGCATGGCATTGTAGTAGATGCGCGAACCATCGAGCGGGCCACCCGTGTAGAAGAAGCGCGGACCGACACGCTTCCCTGACGCGATAGCCTCGTGGTCGCCCACCGCTCGGTAGGCAAGATCCCCCACCGAGACCGTGCTGGTGATCCCCATGGACAACAAAAGGCGGCCCTGCCGGGCGCCATAGCCGAAGGTGTGATTGCCCCAGGTCTGGTGGGTGTGGCCTTCGATCAGCCCCGGTACCGCGGTCAGCTCACTGGCGTCGATGACATTGCCCTGTGGCCTGCTGTCGTCGTGCGAACCGATGGCGGCAATTCGACCGTTCACCACCGTGATATCGACATCGGTGAGCACCTCGTCACTTGCGCCGTTCCACAAGCGGCCAACGTGCACAACCGTGCTCTCAGGCAGCTCCTGTAGCGACCACTCGAGCCTCACGTCGATGTTCTGGACCTCGCCATCGTCGAGGCTCACCATCTTGAGTTGACCATCTTTCAGAAACAGCAAGCGGGATGCATCCCCGCTCCAGGAAGGAGAATCGGCGATGCCCTCTGCGACTCGCCTCGGCTCGCCTGTGGGGCGGCCTTCGGCGGAGACATCCATCACGTAGAGCGCACCATCCAGTACAAAACTCATCTTGCCGCCATCAGGCGACCAGACGGGGCCATTGTCGGAGCGAGTGGTGATCGAGGCATGCTCGGCAACCGGATAGAAGCGCTGCTCACCCGACGCGACATCGACCACCAGCACCTGATTGGTGCCCTCCCTGAAACGGCTGGTGTAGGGCACGACACCGGCAAGCGCGACGTGCTTGCCATCGGCCGACCAACTGGCGCGGCCAGGCTGAAACATGCCTTCGACGATAGCGCGACTTTCACCTGACGCGATATCGATCACCTTGGTATCGCCCGAGGCATTCTGATAGACCAGCCTCGAGCCATCCGGCGACCAGGCAGGATAAAGCTCTGTCGCATCGGTGTTCGTCAGGGCCCACGTCTTCCCGCTCGCCATCTCGCGAATCCAGATGTCCAGAGCGCCATGGCGATCACTGACGTAGGCCAGTCGCTCCCCATCAGGCGACCAAGCAGGGTCGGACTCGTAGTAGACATCGTTGGTCAAGCGTTGCGGAGCCTCGCCGAGCGTCATGAGCCACAGGTCATTGAGCGCGGCAAAGGCGACCTGATTGCCGTCGGGGTGCAACGCTGGCGTCACGATCCCCTTCACCTGGTGCCGCCCGAACCCGACAAGATCGTTCTCGCGGCTGAAGTTCGGTCTGTCGATCGATAGGCTGGCGGCAAAGGGAATCGGGACCAGCTCATCAGACTCGGCTTCCAGGCGCATCAGTTGGCCATCGGCCGCCAATACCGCACTGCCGTCGGCCTGCCAGTCCACGCGGAACGGGAACACGTCGTGTCCATCGAGGCGTACCTCGTCGCCCAGCATCAATTCGGTCTTGCCTGGTGTCGAACGAATCCAGGATATCGGCTCATTGTCCCCCGCCGACCAGGAAGGGGCGTAGGCAACCCCCTGAATATCGGAGACCAATGCCTGGATGTCTCCTGCGCGGCTTACCTCCTTGATACTCGTGCGATCGGCGACGTAGGCGATACGATTGCCGTCTGCTGCCCAGGTGGGGTACGCCTCTTCTTCAGGCGTATCGGTCCACTGGGTAAGGGCCCCCGTTTCCAGCGTCATCGTCCAGACGTCATAGCTACCGCCCCGGTCGGACACAAAGGCGATTTCACGGCCATCAGGCGAAAGCTCCGGCTCGCGCTCGTCCCAGGGCGCACCCGTGAGCGGTTTCAAACCTTCGCCATCGCTGTCCATCATCCAGATATCGAAGGTTCCCTGCTGGTAGGCCTGCATGACGATAAGGTCACCGGACGGCCCCCAGTGCGGCCTGGCCGGATCGAGACCAGGCTCTGTTAGCTTCACCGTCTCCCCCGACGCCATGTCCAGGCGCCAAAGCACACCTTGAATATCGAGGACGGCCTGGCTGCCGTCTGGAGAAACAGTGGCGGCAAGGTTCGTCACTTCCTGGAAGTCGATGTCGACGGGTTCCGCTACCGCCGTTCCTCCCACCATAAAAGGCACCAATGCAATACACCTTATTGGTCTTGAGAAAAACATGGCTTTCTCCTACGTCAAAGCGCAATAAAGAGGGCATGCTGACGTAAGAAAGATAGATTCCACGATTAAAGAGTCGTCATGTTTTTTAGTAGCAACGACTTTCGTCTTGCTCCGATCACCTACAATCTTGCGAAATATTTCAACATCAACAAAATGCAAAGTTCTCAGATAGACAATTCACAAAAAAGAGAGCCTAAATTTCTTTTCTCCTGTTCAAATAACGGAGGCCTCGATAAACCATCTTGGTTTCATTCGACCGAAGTCTTGTCGAATATTACGCTTCAATGATTTCTTCGAATCCAGTACGCGCTCTCCCCCTTCGTCTCGACGAAAGACGACCCAATGCCAGAACGGTCGCCCTCTCTCCCGTCGCCATTTAATCGCCAGCACAGCCAGGTCGGGAAGCCCCTCCCAGGACTCGAACGGCAACTCCCTGGCGCCCAGCTCGACCCCCAGATCGGTTGCCAGCCGCCTGACGTATGCGGTATCAGACCAGAGCGCCTGGTCCTGTGCGTGGATGCCCAACGCCTTGGCCCTGCTCCTGACCTCGGCGTAGCTTACGCCGGCCAGAACCGCGCACGTCGCGATACCGCAACCGGATATCTCTTCCTGAACAACCGCTTTCATTACTTGCCCTCCTCCATTGGCCGTTCAGCGCACGGCCACTAGGCGCTGTCCGAAAAGTCGACGAGCTAAACGCTCGTCAAGCCTCCCTCGACAGGCTGCCTCGCCAGCAGGCGGGGAATCCCGCAACCAGATGGCGTTACGCCGAGGCGCAGAACTCACCAATCAGTAAAGGGCCGGAACCCTGCACGGGTACCGGCCCCTTCCTGCCAACTCTTTTCCTTCTACTTTCTTGCGTCTCTTGTGGGCTCGAGCCTAGCCGATGGGATCTACCTCGACCAGCGGCTCCCGCGGCAGCAAGGGTCGCCAGTAAGCAAGCTCGGCGGCCACCGGCAACAGATTGACCGACACATCCTTGCGAGTCGGTTTGCACGGACGGCAGCGCCGCTCGATACCGGGCTGATTGAGCTGAATACAGGTGTACAGCTCCAGGCCACGGGCATCGATGGCGCTGACACACAGCTCGCACTTGAACGACTGACCCATTTCGGTCGCGACCTTGAGGCGTCGTCCCTCCAGTCGATAGGGAATGATGCCTGCCGCGCTCTTCACCTTGCCATCGCCCTGTTCCAGGGTCTGCCCACACAGGCACCACTCGTAGTCCACCGGGAAGGCGGTGAGCCTGGGCCAGGCTTCAAACACGCCGCACCATCGCACCGGGCTGGAACGACAACGAGAACAGTCCTTCGCAATGTAGTCAGTCACCTCTCCGCGCTCTGTCACGCTCCATCGTGCCGCAATATCCAGCGATGGCGTCGGGGTGTCGAAGGTGATCCAGTCCAGATGCAGTGCACCCTGCTGATCGATCTGGCGCCAGGCACGTAACTTGGCCAGGCGCCCTTCGGACGTGCGCATCCCGAAGACCACCTCATGGTGAGGCATGAACAGGAACCATCGTGGCCACGTGAGGGGTATCAGGCCCAGAGACATCTGGCTTGTTGCCAGCGGCAGGCGCGATATCTGCACCGGTGTCAGCGCGCCGAAGGAGGTCCCCGTGACCGTCAGCCCACTGCCACCGACGGCATTCAAGCCACTTGCGGGATTCCAGGCGAGATCGGTTCCGGGCAGCACCCCCGCACTGAGGGCGCCACTGTCCAGATCCACCGAGAACCCTTCGAGACCGACGTTTCCGCCCTGGTGTTTTACCGGCACCGAGACTGACCGCACGATGCTCGAGCGCAATTCCAGATCATCGAGGACGATACTGGACAGCGTCAGACCACCACCGATAGGCCCGAGCGGGATCGCCGGCAGGCCACCAATGGCCCCACTGATTCCATCCGAAATCAGACCATCGGCGATGCCTTCTGCCACCGCCTCGACAATCGCCAGCACCACGGCGGCAATGATGACTCCGACGATACCGCCGAACAGACCTCCCAGACCGAGTGAGGCAAGCCACACCCACCAGGCCAGGTCCACATCGGTATCCACCACCGGCGTGGTGGCAGTCACCGTGATCGCCCCAGCATCCAGACCGATATCGATGAAGAACGAGAAATTCGACTCCGCCGACCAACCACTACCCGAGTCGGTGGCACGTCCCGTGACGGAAATGCGATTACCGACAACGCGAGCCTCGAGACTTCGAAGCGTCCCCTGACCGCCCGGTGCGGGGATACTGCGGTTTAGCCTCAAGGGGGTGTCGAAATCGGTGACAGGTCTGCCCATGGAGCTTGCGATACGTGGGCGCATTACCCTGGCCAGCAACCAGAAGTTGCTCATCGTCACCAGCGACTGGCTACCGGCAGGGATCAAGCTCGAGGTGACGTTATTGATATTACCCCCGCCGTCGCTGGACATTCGCACACCGAACGCAAGGCAATCACGATCCAGTGCCGTGGTATCGTTCACGGTGGTGACATCGATGTCGAAGACGGTTGTCGCATCCGTATCGTCGACGACCGGGATCGCTGGCGTCAGATCGATTCGACCGATGCTGGACTGAAGCTGGTCGAGCACGACTCCCGCCATCATGTTCTGCGCCTGCGTGAGGCTCAGCCCCGCAACATCCAGAAGCGGCTCAAGCAGTGACACCGACGCAGGATCGAAGGCCACATTGAGCGTGGGCGCACCGGCATTGAAGTCCATGGTGGCGAACTGATTGCTGCCCTCGGTCACCATGGCGATACTGTCCACCACCGTGATGGCGCCACCGATCGGGGCGACCGTCAACGCCAGGGGCGCGGTGATCTGGAGCTGAGAATTGGAAAAGGGAACAGTCAGCCCCATTCTCGGCCGAGGGCGGTCCAGGTCGGCGACGGGGGTATCGAAATTCAGATCGGCGCTCCCGCTGACACCGCCTGCATTGACTGGCACGCTGATACTGGGTGGAAAGATCCCTCCGGCGAGGAAGGCCGTGGCAAGTTGATTGTTGAGTTCGTTCTCGGAAATCTGAACGAGCATGTCAAAACCGGCTGTTCGATCCAGTGCCATGACTAGCCCTCCTTGTGAACAGCAAAGCCATCATCATCCTGCGGCTTCGCACCCGGCTTGATCTCGCCGATACGACCACGCGGGAAGGCCGCAGCCTTGAAACCCGCCACCTTCACTCCGGGACCGACTACTGCTGTCTGTTCGACCTCCCCATGGGCCCGCTCGACGGCCTTCAGCTCCTGCCTTGACAATTTGACACCGGCCTTGAGCAAGGCCTCGACAGGACGCGCCATGTATAGGCTCGCGTTCGCCTCGTCCTTGGCCAACCACTCCATCATCACCTTGTCGGCCTCCTGGAGTTTCTTCATCACCTCCTCTGGTAACGCCAGCGGCTTGGCATCCCGACGGGGCGCTCCCTTGCGAGGACGGCAGCGCAGAGGACGCTTGGGCAGCGCGAAGTCTCCTCCAGGCACAAGGCGCACATTGATGTTGGCCTCAAAGCCCTGGGGCACCCTGGCCACCACGAGCTCTTCCGCCCGATCCTTGCCCAGCCCCACCTGAGGGCGGCATGGGCAGGGATCGGGGTCTTTTGACGTGTTCATGTGTTGGCTCCTTGACGTTGAATGACGTTTGCAACTTCGCAGGGCAGCGCAGTACAGGTCGTCAACAAGAAGCTCGGCGAGAAATAACGCTACCCGGGTCATCGAATCGATGACCGCGCGGGGGTAGTCGACTTCCGGGACGTCAGCCCACCGAAACAGGAGGCAGGCGACCGGAATCTGGTGCTATGCGAGGAAGGAGGGAAACATGCTCGGACACCGGAGCTTTGGATAACGGGCAAGGCGCCCCGACAGCGTCCCCGCGCTGGCCTCTTTCATCTGACACGGAAAGGAAAGCGCTTCTGGCGGCGCAGCCCTGAACAAAATGTGCTTAAAAAGGCACCGGGGCCACGACCGCAGGACACCAAACATCTCGGCTAATTTATCAAGTACTTACCAAGTATTCCTGATGGATTCAATCAGAATGACTACCCCCGTAGAACACTCTTCCTAAGTAAACTTGGCCTTTGAAGCATAGACTGTCTTCGTCAATGTGACGATGTCCAATCAGCCATCAGGTCAACAAACGAAGGCACCCCGCCGAGAGGCTTTCTCGACGGGGTGCCTGAAGGAGTCGGCGTAACGTTCACCGGGACAACCGGTGGCCCTTAGCGATTGATCTCGACACGAATGATGCGATTGGTGGCGCTCTGATGAATCAGCAGCTCGCCATTCCGGGTCGGTCGCATATGCCGCACGATACCTGCGTAAATACCGCCAGACGGGATCGCCCAGCTCTGGAAGGTCTCGGTGGCGGGATCAAAGCGCACCAGGGCATCGGGGCGCATCCCGGATTCGTTGTACCAGACCACGCCATCGAGTACCGCGATCGCGTAGGGATGAGACTTCTCGCCGCTTGGCGACGGCCACTCCTGCACCTCACCGCTGCGGGGGTCATAGCGCCCAAGCCGGCCCCTTCCCGAATTGACGTACCAGATCATGCCGTCATCGGCGATATCGAGCCGGCGCACAGTGGTTGCCTGGTGGGGAAGCTCGATTTCGGTAAGCGCCATGGTGTCGGGATCGACTCGTACCAGGCAGTTGCTGCCATTGCAGGCCACCCAGGGGGTGCCCTCTGCATCGATCTTGATGCCGTAGGGCCGCGCCCCAGTGGTGGGCATGGCAACGAGTTCGACCTCACCGGTTTGTGGATCGAGGCGTCCGACGCGATTGGCGTGCTGCGCCGTAAACCAGAGGAGGCCGTCATCATCGAACACGGCCGTGTGGGGATCACGCACCGAGGGGTCAGGCATGTCGACCACCTCGATATCCCCACTGGCCGGGTCGAGACGCCCCAGCGTCCCGTTCTTGTTACCGGTAAACCACACGCCGCCGTCACGATCTAGCGTTACCGAGTGAGGCATGCTGCCAGGCGGCAGTGGGTATTCGCGCATCTCACCGGACATGGGATCAATGCGCCCCACCAGATTTCCCCATTGGCCCGCCCACCAGATCCCGCCATCTGGCGCCTCGGCCGGATCCCGCGAGCGTTGCCCGAGCGTCGGCACCACCCATTCGTGGAAGCTGATATCGGTATCTCCCTCAAGCAACGTCGGTGCCCGTCGCTCATTGGGAGGAAAATGCTCCGCCAGATAGTCGGCGATAGCCCCGCGGCGGGCAGGATCACTCGAGAGATCCACCATGGTGCCCATCAACTCGAGCCACCCCTCACGGCTGTAGCCAAGGCTCTGGCTGATGCGACTGACCGGATGGCACGCCGAGCACTGCACTTCGACAGCCTCCCTGCCCTCCCCCGATGGCAGGCCGGCGCCCAGGGCCGCCGACGAACCAGCGAGCAGCCAAATCGAGAGACATAGCCTCCGAAACCCAACGTGCCTGGTCATACGCCATCTCCCCGAGCCTGGACCCAAACTTGAGCCTGAACCTGAACGCATCGAGTGCACCGAGTGCACAATTGGGTGTACCGCACTATTTGATCGCCGGCCTCAGTTGGCCTGATCCATCCTCAGCCACCCACTCACCGATTCGATACCAGATACCACCGAGACGTCGCCGTCCCGCTAAGCACCGTCCGTCCTGAGCCATATGACGATCGCCCACGCCGATGCCTATTCAGCCTAGGAAAAATGGCGCGGCCCTGCAGGTCCCGTTCGATGCCGCATGCACTTGCTCATTGAGGCCGCCGACTTCTATTGCTCCATAGCCGGATGTTGTTCATCACCAAGCCGCGCCATATAAAATGCTCCCACGTACTCACCACCTCGAAAGGCAAAATCCTTAGCCTCTCCCTCGATGTCAAAACCGAATCGTTTGTATAATTCAATGGCGCGTTGGTTATCGACATAGACGGTGAGTTCCAACCGCCGAAGAGCAAGCCAATTGTCGGCCAGGTCGATCGCTGTAGAAAGCAAGGCTGTGCCCACGCCTGAACCTTGAGCCTTATCCTTTACTCCCATACCCAAGGAGCCGACGTGTCGTCGACGCGGGTTTTGACAAACCTCCAGGCCAAGGGTTCCGACGATTTCTCCATCCAGTAAAGCAACGTACATATACACATTGTCTGGTGTGCTGGCTAAGCGCTTTTCCCACAAGGCAATAGATGGGTGAGGAAGCTGGAGCGTACCCTCATAAGCGCTTCTGCAGTCGTATATATCTTTAACACCACGAGCATCGGATGGCTCAGCTCTTCTAATCTCGACGTCCATGTTGGCCTATCCCTCCATTGGTAATATCTGCAAAACATCCTATTTACTTATCTATATCGCCCCACAAGCACCACCACCTTTCTAGCCTTTGTATATTCTCTGACTACCAGCCCATACCAAAGCACTGCACATATGTGCCATAACACTTTTATAAAAGAATAAAGATCTCTAAAACTTCCAAAAATCTAACTCGAAATAAAGATAAGATACAGTCAAATAAAGGTGCTCAATCGAGACGCGCACTACACACATACACTAGACCTTCAAACGTGGACTCATGAAACACAGACGCACTATAGACTTGTATAACATGAAGAAACTCCAACGTATTTCTACTCTACAGGCTTCCACAGAGTCTTAGATTGATCTTTGTAGCCTAGCTCTTTATAGAACCTCTCCGCATCTTCATTAAAGGACATGACCTCCAGCCGAATTTGCTCTGCCCCTTGTCCTTTAGCCCAATCATCGCAGTGGGACATCAACATACGTCCAATGCCATATCCTCTTGAGGCTTCATCCACGACTATGGTGCCGACTCGACATATCGGGCTACTTATCAGAAACGGAATCGACACATTTCGCGTAATTTTCGCTGTTACAAAGCCGACAATCTCGCCTGCAATCTCCGCCACCAGAAAAATTCTATCCGTTTCGTCTAAAGCGCTTAGAAGGAAATCCTTTTCCGCATCAGAAGGTTGTACAAATGCCTCTGGTGCATTGTCAAAGTGTGTTAAACCAAGCTGATGATTCAAGCGTAGAAGTGCGTCTATGTCTGATCGTTCAGCTCTCCTTACTCCCAAATTCTGACGGTGTTTTTCTTGGCACACGACTTACTTCCTCGACGGTTTCATTAAGCTTCCGGAGTGTATTGACAGAGATTTGAAACTGACCATTACTCGGCAAACTTTTACCTATGAAATGGCTCCATACAAGATCTCCTGGTCCATTGTAGATTTCCTCGAAAGTACCATCGCGCAAGATTTTGATGATGATCGTATGCTGCGGTTGACTTCGAAACCCCACTGAATTTGACTGCGTTGCTTTTATATCGACTTCCAGGCCCAACTCAGTGACTGCGTCATAGCTCTCGTTGGACGCTGCCATCAGCTCCAGATTATATGCATCCGCGACGAGACATTCCCCCAAACTACCAACCATATGCCCATCCGGAGTAAAGTGCCTCCCAGGAAACATGGCTTCCAATTCGCCAACCGTTGCATAAAGTTATTTGACCAAGGCACGTAACTTATCGTGATCGATCATTCGGGACCTGATACCTAGATGGCTGGACCATCTATCGTCGACTCTCTTCGTCATACGGTGCACCTTCCAAAGCCTAACTCTGAACGAAGCGGCGCGTCTCACGCGTCCGCCTTCCGTGACTTGTTACATAAGCCGATTGCCTTCTGTACCCTCTTTGCGGAAACAACTGAAAACGTCTGGGACAAGAGAAATAATCCAAAGAATATTAAAAATAGAGAAACTCCAATCACAAAAACAATTCCAACTATCGATTGTGATTGAATAGCATTAGTCATCGTCAGAAACAGAGAGCCTATTAGCAACAATAAAATACCAGCTATAATATTGTACCAATAGCCAATCATGTCGAAGGTCGATATTTTTACCTCTAATTCACCATTCTTTATCTCTAAATGGCTCCTTGCTCTTATAAAATGAGCGATCGAAAGCTCTCTATTCAGTCTTACATGCCAATCAATGCATGCATCCCTAACAACCTTTTCCATCTTCACTTTATGAGCCAATCTAAAATATTCATTTTCTATTTCATCTTCGAAATGAACCTTCAGGTTTCCATTTATCGAATCTACAAACACAGCTTCCTTCAACAGCTCGATTCTTCGCTTTTTATAGATGTCTGCAAAGGACAAGATATGTTTTAGGTTAAATAAAATTCCCAAAACAATCGCGATGGAAAATGCGACGTACTCTCCCTGAAAAATGAACTCAAATGCCTTGTCAAACACTCTTCAACCTCCTATTAATGTAACGCCGCGTTAAGGTGTGCAGCTACGTGTGCCATACTTGAGAGAAGCGAAACCGGCACACGTTGGGAGTCACTCTTAAACGCTTTGTTAGCTGTAGTTTACACCCAGACGTCATTTTCTGCAGTTAGTTCACTACTTTCATCACCAGTATTAACGACACCTTTGGGCTCAACAATCATGATCTTACATTCGGTGATAGAGCTTGGCTTGTGTTCTACGCCTTTAGGGATTACAAGCATTTCACCTGCATTAAGCGTGACCATGCCATCTCGGAACTCAATGTTAAGCACACCTTCCATAACGATGAAAACTTCATCTGTATAAGGATGATCATGCCAAACAAACTCTCCCTCAACTTTTACCAACTTAAATTGATAGTCATTCATTTCTGCAATAATACGCGGCGACCAATGCTCAGAAAACTTTGTGTATTTATCTTGGAAATTAATAGATTCAAATTTCATATTGACTCCAGAGTTTCAAAGACAGCTAACGTCTAAATCATGTGCGCCGTAGGCGTCACTTGAATTTACTGGTTAGAACGACGTTGACATTGTTATTTAAATGGCATTCTATCAAGCCAGCAGTTCCAGTTTATGTGCCCATCATCAAAACCAATATATTTAATAAGAACTAACGGTATCAACATACTGAATTGTGAATAATAGTCAAAAATATCGATCTTCTTCATTCGTCCGTTAATATTTACCTCACACTCCAACTTTCCATTGTGGAATAAGGCATTACGGATACGAGCATATGTTGAAACGGCCTTCGCCATACTGTCTACATTGTCTTGAGAAATATCGAATCCATATGGCTTCAAAAATTTTGCTATTGGCGTTGAGCAATTGCTCGACTTGTAATCATCTAAATGAAATCTGGCTAATGACTCTAATGCAGAAAACAGCAGATAATAGTTGAAATCAATGAAACTATCACTTCCCCTAAATACTTCAATCGACTTGAAAAAAGCAGTTCGAAATGGCCCGCCTTCTATATCCGATTCTTTTAGCTTGGCGAGTGCCATTACTATAAAATTCTTTCGAGAAGTGGGGGAGAATGTATCTCCCAAAATCACACCACCACCGCCATTTATTCTTTTTAAAGCTGTAAGCTGTCTAGGATAATCTTCATCTAAATCATTATAACTTTCGTGAACGCGCAATTCATTCGTTATTATAACATTTTTCTGATCAATAAATGATAGAACACCTTGGAGATCAAAGAGCAACGATTTGTTATCTAATGAATTACTTCCATTTATTTCAAGAAATCCAGTCAAATGATAACTATTTAGATCACTAGCCCTCTCTTTGGCTGTCGTATAGTTATCCGTCAAAGGTATCAAATTAAAATCGTCAAACTCAGCACGTTTAGATATTTCGTAACCATAGATTCCGTAACTTTTCATACGCTTATTAGGATGACTCTTGGTAACGTTCTAACATTTTTAATCGTATGCGTGCTTAAATTTTCGCCGCCCGGATCTGCGTAAAATACGTCACATCTTCTTGATACTACCAGTAAATTCATTCTATCCCTTCTCCGCCCTTAGTAGCCAATACGCGCATGCTCGAATTCCTGCGAAAGTGTGCGCGACATTCCACCGGACTCTGCTCACATCTCTCTGATGTTCTGCCTTTTTTCTAGAATTTGTGCGGAGAAAACATGCGTTCTTCTGTTGCTTTCCAGGCGCGTCAGCTGGACGCTTCTCGATATACTGTATGAATGTATAGTTACCGTATTTTGGAGGTTGCACATGAGCAAGAGCCCGTTCCTGGAGTCCATCCGCCGAGATCTACGCTTGCGTGGCTACAGTATTCGAACAGAAAAAACCTACCTGCACTGGATCAAGCGATTCATCTTGTTTCACCAACGCCGACATCCTGCTGAGATGGGTGCACCCGAGGTGCGCGTCTTCCTGACATCGCTCGCCAACGACAACGGTGTCTCGGTCAATACGCAAAAGATTGCGTTAAATGCTCTCGCCTTTCTGTACCACAAGTTTCTTGGTGTCGAGTTGGGACCGCTCGACTTCAAGCATGCTCGCCAACATCGTAGGCTTCCCACCGTACTGACGCGTGCCGAGGTCGCGGCAATCCTGTCGTGCATGTCGGGACGAAACTGGCTGACCTTCTCTTTACTTTATGGCAGTGGGCTACGTATCGCGGAATGTCTTCGGCTTCGTGTCAAAGACATCGATTTCGGTACAGGGGCCTTGACCGTCGTCAGCGGCAAGGGAGGCAAGGATCGCAAGACCTTGCTGAGCACAACCCTGATGGCGGGACTAACTCAACAGATGCAGATGGCCTTGTCCCTGCAACGCGAGGATGTCGCACGGGGGGTAGGCCCTTCGCTGCCCTTTGCGCTGGGTAAAAAATACCCAGGTGCCTACCGCCAACCGGCCTGGATGTTCGTGTTTCCTTCCACTGGCCTATGTGCCCATCCTGTTTCGGGAGTTCTGTGTCGGCATCACCTGCACGACTCGGTCCCTCGCAAGGCGCTGAAGGTGGCGGTGAAACAAGCAGGTATCGTGGACAAGCGGGTCGGCTGTCATACCTTCCGACATTCCTTTGCTACCCATCTGCTTGAGGCAGGTCAGGACATTCGTACGGTGCAGGAATTGCTGGGCCACACCGATGTCCGAACCACACAGATCTATACCCATGTCATCGGCAAACGGTTTGCTGGCACATCCAGCCCATTGGATCTGCTATAGCAACGACACCGGCCCGGCGTGGATATTCCGGTTGCCGATTACCCTACAGGCAGGCTACCGCGGGAGAATGTCACATAGACACGCCCCTTCCATGGCGATTGCTGCCACTTCCTTCCCTGACATCAGCATGACTTCGGCTAACGTGAACAAGGCGTCCTAGCTTCCCTGCCCTGATCGACCTGGATCGTCTGCCATTATGGCTAAGTTTAGTTGTTGCCTTTCAGCATATACCGACATATCCGGGGATTCGAGCTTTGCCGAGACATCGGTCGACACGTCTTGCCTCGGCCCTTTTCCCAAGCGGGGATGCAATTCGCCAGCCCACCTTGCACGTTATCACCACAAACAACGACACCCCGGCGGGCAAGGCCCGTCGGGGGTGTCGTTTGGTGGCGGCTGTGTCTTGGCGCTGTGCCTTGACGCTATGCCTTGTCTTGCCTCTACAGCCTCAGGCTTCAGGCGGCGTAGCGGGATACGGCCAGACCATCGGGGTTGATGGCGGGCGTGCGACCGTCGATCAGGTCGGACAACAGCTGAGCACTGCCACAGCTCATGGTCCAGCCCAGGGTGCCGTGGCCGGTGTTGAGCCACAGGTTGTCGTACTTGGTGGCGCCGATGATCGGTGTGGAGTCCGGGGTCATCGGGCGCAGGCCGGTCCAGAATTCGGCCTTGGCCAGATCGCCGCCTTCCGGGAACACATCGCGCACGACCATGGAGATGGTGGCACGACGCTTCTCGGCCAGGCTGAGGTCGTAGGATGCCAGCTCCGCAGTGCCGCCGACACGGATACGGTCGTCGAAGCGCGAAATCGCCACCTTGAAGGTTTCGTCCATGACGGTGGACTGGGGCGCGCCGCCGTCATCGACCACCGGCAGGGTCAGGCTGTAGCCCTTGACCGGGTAGATCGGCAGGCGGATGTCCAGGTCACGGGCGAGGAACGGCGAGTAGCTGCCCAGCGCCATCACGTAGGCGTCGGCAGTCAGGGTGCCGGCGCTGGTGTGCACCGCCTCTACCTTGCCGGAGACCCGCGTCAGCCGCTCGATGGTGGTGTTGAACATGAACTCGACACCGAGCTTCTCGCGGCAGTAGTCGGCCAGACGATTGGTGAACAGGTGGCAGTCACCGGTCTGATCGTCGGGCAGATGCAGGCCACCGACAAACTTGCCGGGCACACGGGCAAGCGCCGGCTCCACCTGGGCGATGCGGCTGGCGTCCAGCAGTTCATGACGCACGCCGCACTGCTCGAGGACCTTCATGTCCTTGCCCACCGCTTCGACCTGCTTTTCGGTACGGAAAAGCTGCAGCAGGCCACGCTGGCGATCTTCGTAGCGCAGCCCGGTCTCGTCACGCAGCGCATTGATGCAGGCGCGGCTGTGCTCGGCGACGCGGACCATGCGCTCCTTGTTGAGGGCGTAGCTGTCGGGATTGCAGTTGCTGAGCATCTGCATCATGAAGCGACCCATGTTCGAGTCCATCTTGGGCTGGATCTTGAGTGGCGCGTGTTCCTGGAACATCCACTTGACCGCCTTCTGGGGGATGCCCGGGGCAGCCCAGGGGGAAGAGAAGCCGAAGGATACCTGGCCAGCGTTGCCGTAGCTGGTCTCCATCGCCACGGAGGGCTGACGATCGACCACCTTTACCTCGTGTCCCTGACGGGCAAGATAATAGGCGGTGGTAACCCCTACGACACCCGCTCCCAGTACCAGTACCTTCATGTCGCCACTCCTCTGTTCTCGTTGTCGATGGCCCGTCCCGATCCCGGGCGTTGAGCATGAGATAGGCCGTGGCCAATGGCCACGGCCTGCAATGAGAGGAGTATAGGGTCGAGTCTGAAGTGTTTTATTCTTTTTTACCCACCTTTTGCGAACGGTGATATCGAAGTAGTCACCATCAGCAGACTTTACGTTCTTTCATCGACCTTAATATAGTTGATTCAACTACCCTGCATTTCACCCTTGCCGCTACGCTTGGGACGCGACAGGGTCCGTCGCAGCAACAGGTAGGCGCCAAGCCCCGCCAGCAGGTTGCCAACCCCCGCTCCAAGCCCAAGGCCGGTAACACCGCCGATCAGCATTACACCGAGCCACAGGCACGGCAGGTAGAACACGAACAACCGCGCGGCAGACAGCAACATGGCGCGCATGGGCCAGCCGAGGGCATTGCCGGCCGACACCACCAGCATGCACACCCCGAGCGCGGCATAGCTCGGCAACATGAAGCGCATCAGCACCATCAGCGATTCGCTGACCTCCGGCGTGCCGGCCAGGGCACGGGCGACCCAGGGCGAAGCCAGCGCCAGCGACACACCCAGCATCAACTGCCACACCACCACCACCTTGAGGGCAAGGCGCATCAGGCGGTGCACCTGGGCCCAGTCGCCGGCGCCGTAGCAGCGGCCGAGCCAGGGTGGCAGCGACATGGTCAGCGCCAGCACCACCATCAGCGACACCGTCTCCAGACGGCTGGCCAGTCCCCAGGCCGCCACGGCGGATTCGCCCAGGCGTGACACCGTGGAAATCGCCAGCATCGCCGCCAGTGGCGGCATCAACTGGCTGACCATGGCGGGACAGGCGACCCCCGCAAAGGACCGCCCCGATAGCCGCCATTCCTCCCGGAGGCCTTCGAACGCGAGCCAGTGGCGCCCCTTCAACTGCCAGCCGAGCAAGGCAAGGCCGCTGCCAAAGGCAAGCACCGTGGCCCAGGCGGCCCCGGGCAGGCCCAGCCCATCCCAGTTGCCGATACCAAAGATCAGAATCGGATCGAGACACAGGTTCACCAGGCTGGTCAGCACCATCATGCTGCCGGGAAAGCTGGTGTTACCGTGGGCACGAAACAGGCTGTAGCCGAAGTACACCACCGCCCCTAGCCAGGCGGCGACCAGCTGGGGTGCCCAGTAGGCGCGAATCAGCTCCCGCGCGTGAGCGTCGGCCCCAAGGGCCCCGAAGATGGGACTCTGCAGGGCCCATAACACCAGCGCCAGCAAGCCGATAGCGACTGTCCCCATCATCAGCGACAGACTGCCCAGACGCCGGGCGCGGTCGTCTTCGCCTCCGCCCAGCGCCCGGGAAATCAAGGCGGCAATGGCGATCCCCATGCCCACCTGTACGCCGATGATCAGAAACGACAGCGGAAAGGTGTAGGACTGGGCCGCCAGGGGAGCGGTGCCCAGGCGCGCGACGAAGGCAGAGTCGACCAGCTGAAAGCCGAGCAGCGACAACACTCCGATCGCCATCGGCCAGGTCTTTTGCCACAGGGTGCGCCCCAGGGAGGTAGAGTCGGAACTTAGGTGCACGGTGTCTCCGGATGGTAGATAGGCCGCTTATGGTAAGCCATAACGAACCCTCGCTCAGCCTCCTTCAACGGCAAAAGCCCCGGGCACCTGTCCCGGGGCTTTCGTCATGTTGACCAAGGCGTGTTACTGACGAATGCCTTCGAAGGTCACGTAGAGCTCAAGGTTGTGCATCGGCTCGGGGAACTTGCTCATGTCGATGTCGTAGTCGGACAGCGCCAGCTCGGTGGAACCTTCGAAGCCTGCGCGATAGCCGCCCCAGGGGTCGTCACCCTCGCCCAGCAGGGTCACCGGCATCTCGATGCTGTTGGTCACACCGTGCAGGGTCAGGTCACCGCTCAGCACACCTTCACCATCGCCGGTAGATTCAAAGCCGGTGGAGGTAAAGGTGGCGGTCGGATACTCACCGGCGTCGAGGAAGTCACCGCTCAGGATGTGCTTGTCGCGCTCGGCGTGGTTGGTATTCAAACTGGTGACATCGACCTCAACCTCGGCGGACGCCGCCTCGACGTTTTCCGGGTCGTAGCTGAAGGTACCGTCGAAGGACTCGAAGCTACCCAGAATATAGGAATAGCCGAGGTGGCTGATCTTGAACTGGATAAAGGCGTGCTGGCCTTCAGAATCGATGGCGTAGTCGGCGGCCTGGGCCTGGGCCAGCGGCAGCAGCGAGGCGGCGGTCAGGGCGGCGATGGCGGTCTTCTTGAACATGTCACTCTCCTTGATGGTTACGCGGTGATTGCGTCAGCACTCTTTCTCTATACCGACCTCGAGTCATGCATCGGGCTCGGGCCGGTCGATTCTTGACGTCCGGACAACACTTGCCGGCGGTCGCAGGGTAACGTTGGCGTCTTCAGGCCTGCTCCCCGGTGGTCTTTTCTGGCTTGGTCCGACGCGCCAGGCGCGGGTCGACCATGCGAACCAGGGTGTCCTGACGGTCCAGGTAGTGATGCTTGAAGGCCGCCAGGGCGTGGCCCGCCGACAGGATGATCAACGCCAGCGCACTGTACCAGTGAACCACGCCGGCGCGGGAGGCCTGCTCCGGCAGGTCGCTGATCAGCGCGGGCACGGTAAACAGGTCGAGCACGGCGATGCCCTTGCCGTCGGCGGTGGAGATGAGATACCCGCTGATCAGCACCGTGGTCATCAGCAGATACAGCGCCAGATGGCCGAGCGCCGCTCCACGACGCTCAAGCGCTGAACCGTGGGCCTCGGGGGATGGCTGCACCAGCCGCCAGAGAATGCGGCCAGCCACCACGAACAGCAGTAACATGCCGACGCCACGATGCCACCAGGGTGCCAGGTTGTACCAGTTGCTGTAGTAGTCGAGACCGGTCATCCACCAGCCCAGGGCGAACAGACCGAGAATCGCCAGCGCACTTGTCCAGTGCAGCAGGATGGCGAACAGGCCCCACCCCTGGCGTGAATTTCGCCACATGCCAACGTCCTTTGATTAATCGATGAAATCGAGCTTAACGCATCTTTAGACGGCAAACCGTGGAAAAATTTCGAACGATAGATACGATAAAACCGCGATATGGCGTGCCTGACTGCTGCCCTTCCCCCGTAACGCAACGACCGCCGACGAGCGGACTCGTGCGGCGGTCGTGGTAAAGCAGCGCTTCAACACATCACTATGGGGAGGCTCCAACATGGCAGCCTCGGGTGAACCTCTAGGCCAGGGCGTCGAGCCCCCTGGCCAGGTCAGCCTTGATGTCGTCGAGATTCTCGAGCCCCACGGCGATGCGCAGCAGGTTCTCGGAAATGCCGGCGGTCGCCTTCTGTTCGTCCGACAGGCGCCCGTGGGTGGTGGTCGCCGGGTGGGTAATGGTGGTCTTGGCATCCCCCAGGTTGCCGGTGATCGACAGCATGCGGGTGGCATCGACTACTGACCAGGCCTGCTCGCGCCCGCCCTTGACCTCGACCCCGACCACGGCGCCGAAGCCCTGCTGCTGGCGGCTCGCCACCTGGTGCTGGGGATGACTCTCGAGTCCGCTGTAGTGAACCTTCTCTACCGCCGGGTGAGCGTCAAGCCAGCGCGCCAGTTCCAGCGCCGAGGCGGCGTGAGCCTTCATCCGCAGGTTCAGCGTCTCCAGTCCCTTGGTGAAGATCCAGGCATTGAACGGGCTGAGGCATGGACCGCAGGTCCGCACCACCCCGAAGACTTCCTCGAGCTCCTTGTCACGCCCGACCACGGCCCCGCCGATGGCGCGCCCCTGGCCATCCAGGTACTTGGTGGCCGAATGGATCACCAGATCGGCGCCCAGTGACAGCGGCCGCTGCAGCGCCGGCGTCAAGAAGCAGTTGTCGATGGCGAGCAAGGCATCGTGGCGATGGGCCAGTTCGGCCAGCGCTTCGATATCGACGACCTCGGACAGCGGGTTGGAAGGCGTCTCGGCGAACAGCAGCCGAGTCGCCGGGGTCATCGCCGCTTCCCAGGCGTCCAGATCGGAAAGCTCCACATAGCGTGTGGTGATACCGAACTTGCCGAGATACTTGTCGAACAGGCTGACGGTGGAGCCGAACAACGAGCGCGAGGCGACGATCTCGTCACCGGCCTGAAGCAGTGCCAGCGCGGTGGACAGGATGGCGGCCATGCCGGAACTGGTGGCTACACAGCGCTCGCCCCCTTCCATCGCCGCCAGGCGACGCTCGAAGGTGCGTACCGTGGGGTTGGTGAAGCGCGAATAGACGTTGCCCGGCTCATCACCGGAAAACTTGCGCGCCGCTTCGGCTGCGCTGCCGTAGACAAAGCTCGAGGTCGGAAAGATCGGCTCGGAGTGTTCCTGCTCCTGGGTGCGATCGTGCCCCGCCCGGATGGCCAGGGTCTCGAGGTTCCATTCGTCCTGCGTCGGGTCCAGCATATCCGTCTCCATCACTCGCCAGGGTGCCGTCGACTCGGACGGGTAGAGAGAGAGCGCATTCGAGCACTCCCCCTGCCGACCGACGACGCCCTGCGGTTAGCTGTTGGGTATCAGTCGATATCGTCCTGATTGTGCATGCCGACCAGGGCGTGATCGCCAGCGCTCTGATCCTGCTTGGCGCCATCGTTGCGCGAAGCCTCGAGATCGGACAGGTAGGCCTCGTCGATGTCGCCGGTGATGTACTTGCCATCAAACACCGAACAGTCGAACTCGGCCAGCGCCGGATTGACCTCACGACAGGCCGCCTTCAGGTCCTCAAGGTCCTGGTAGACGATACGATCGGCGCCGATCAGCTCACCCACCTCGGCCTCGCTGCGGCCGTGGGCGATCAGCTCGCTGGCGGCGGGCATGTCGATGCCGTAGACGTTGGGATAACGCACGGGAGGCGCGGCAGAGGCAAAGTATACCTTGTTGGCGCCGGCGTCGCGGGCCATCTGGATGATCTGCTTGCAGGTGGTGCCGCGCACGATGGAGTCGTCCACCAGAAGCACGTTCTTGCCCTTGAACTCGATATCGATGGCGTTGAGCTTCTGGCGCACGGACTTCTTGCGCTGGGTCTGCCCGGGCATGATGAAGGTACGCCCGATGTAGCGGTTCTTCATGAAGCCTTCGCGATAGGTGACCCCCAGGTGCTGGGCCATCTCGAGTGCCGAGGTGCGCGAGGTGTCGGGAATCGGGATGACCACATCGATATCGTGATCCGGCCATTCGCTCTTGATGCGATCGGCGAGCTTGCGGCCCATCTGCAGGCGGGTGCCGTAGACGTAGGCACCGTCCAGCAGCGAATCGGGGCGCGCCAGGTAGACGTGCTCGAAGATGCAGGGGGCAAGCAGCGGACGATCGGCACAGGACTGAGTGTGGTAGTTGCCATCCATGTCGACGAAGATGGCCTCGCCCGGCGCCAGGTCGCGCACCAGCTCGAAACCACCGACGTCCAGCGCCACCGACTCGGAGGCGATCATCACTTCCTGGCCCTCGCCCTGATCGCGGGTGCCGAAGACCACCGGACGGATGCCCTGGGGATCACGGAAGGCGACCAGGCCTACACCGTTGATCACCGCCACCGCAGCGTAGCCACCGCGGCAACGACGGTGCACCCGACGCACGGCGTCGAAGATGTCGCCCGGCAGCAGATGGGGCCCCTGCTTACCCAGCTCATGGGCGAAGACGTTGAGCAGCACCTCGGAGTCTGAGCTGGTGTTGATGTGGCGCAGATCCGAGGAGAACAGTTCCTTCTTGAGCTGCTCGGAGTTGGTCAGGTTGCCGTTGTGCGCCAGCGCCAGACCGTACGGGGAGTTCACGTAGAACGGCTGCGACTCGGCCTCGCTGGACGAGCCGGCGGTGGGATAGCGCACGTGGCCGATGCCCAGGTTGCCCTTCAGGCGCGCCATGTGGCGTGTGTGGAAGACGTCACGTACCAGACCGTTGCTCTTGCGCAGCAGGAAACGGCCCTCGTTCCAGGTCATCATGCCCGCCGCGTCCTGACCCCGGTGCTGCAGCACCGTCAGGGCGTCGTAGATTGCCTGGTTAACCGCCTGCTTGGCCATCAGGCCGACGATACCGCACATTCAACTTACCTCATTTACCGTGAAACGCCGCCCGGGGGCCAGCGCAAGAGTCGTCTGTCACTGGCGAAGTCAGAGCGTGCTTGTGGCACCTTGCTTCGCATCGTCGATGGCAGATCCCTCTGCCTCGCCACCGGTCGGCGGCGATGGTTCTGCCTGGGGCAGCTCGCGCAGGGACTCGGGAAAGTCCGGCAGGCTGCCCTCGAAATCACTCAGTTGGCCAAGGCCCCAGTCGCGCAGTTGCTCGAAGTGGGGGCGCACGCTGGCATCCTGCCAGGCCGTCAATTGATCCAGCGGGGTAAAGCCGATCAGCAGCGTGACCAGGGTCAGCACCGCTGCCGCCTTCACCCCACCGAACAAGGCGCCGGTCAGGCGGTTGAGAAAGCCGGCGCCGGCCCACTCCACCGCCGCCTGGATCATCCGTATCAGGATGCCGCCGAGCAGGATCGTGATCACGATGATCAGGATAAAGGCCACGATAAGCCGGCCGTCCGGACTGTCGATCCAGTTGCCCAACACCTCGGCCACCGGCTCGGCGAACATGCGTGCCGCCAAAAGCGCCACGATCCAGCTGGCCAGGCCCAGCGCCTCACGCACCAGGCCACGGACGAACCCCGCCGCCACGGCCAGCGCCAGCACGGCGACGAAGACCCAGTCCACCCATGTCACCAGCATCAGCTATCCACCTTGACCAGAAGCCCCTGCAGATTTTCCCGGGACTTGAGCTCGCTCATCACGCCCTCGGCGTCCTCGGACGCGCCGAAGGGGCCCACGTAGACCGTGGTCAGCGAGTTGTTGCGCTCACGCGAGTAGGCGGGGTAACCCTGGTCACGCAGCTTCTGCATCAGGCGCTGGGCGTTGCCGGCCTCGCCGAAGCTGCCCACCTGCACCGCCCACTCACCGCCTTCCACCGCGGTGGGGGCGCTCGTCGTGCGCTGCTCGGCCTGGCGCGCCAGGGCGGCGATAGGATCTTCCCGCGGCTGGCTGGCCTCGGGTGCCGGTTCGGGCTCGGCCTGGCGCTCGGAGGACGCCTGTTCGGCCACCTGCTGCGCCGGTTCAGGATCCACCTGCTGTGGCTGGCTGGACTCGGAGGGTTCGCTCTGGCCCTGGTCGGCCTGCGAAGCATTGCCCTCGCCAGGGGCAACCGGTGCCTGAATCTGCCCAAGCCCTTCCGGCGGGGTGGGCTCAGGCACGTCGCGGCGCTCCACATCCACCGGCGGGTCGATGGTCAGCACCGGGTCCGGCCGCTGCTCGGGGGATTCGGGCTCATCAAACAACATCGGCACGAAGATGACGCCCAGCGCCACCACGATAATGATCCCGCTGATCCGCTCACGCATTCCGTATTTCATGTCGCTCCCTCGATGACGCCACCGCCACTGGACTGGCGGCTCCATCTCGCCAGTATGGCAGCCACGGTGAAGAAGGATCCCGTCACCAGTACACGATCTGCCGACTCGACGCACGATTCGAGCCAGTCGGCGCCGTCATCGACGCTATCGGCGTGGTGAAGGATGGTGCCACCTTGATGTTCGATACGTGCCGCGAGGTCGGCTGCGCTACGTCCGCGATCGCCTTCGAGCGTCACCGGCAGCCAGGCGTCCACCACCGGCGACAGCGCGGCGATGACCCCCTCGGCGTCCTTGTCCTCGAGCATGCCGATCAGACACAGGGTCCGCCCCTGGACCTCCCGTTGCACTTCACGCCGTTCGACCAGTCGCCCGGCCAGGTAGTTGGCGGCGTGAGGGTTGTGACCCACGTCAAGGCACCAGTTACCGCGCCACTGCATCCGCCCGGGAAGATGCACCTCGGCCAGTGCCTGGCGACAGGCGTCTGGATCGAGTTCACCAAGGGCCAGCCACAGTGCCTGCAACGCAGAAGCGGCGTTGTCCAGCGGCAGCCCGGGATCGCTTAGTCGTTCCAGGCCGACCGGCTGGCCTTGCGCGTCGCTGCCGCGCCACGACCAGCCGCCCTGTTCGCCATCAGGTCCTGCACAAGGTGCTGCTTGAGGGCCTGCATGGCGGCCCGAATGGGCGAAGGCCTCACCGAGCGCAAAGATCGGCGCACCCAGCGAACGGGCATGGTCGGCAACGCTCGAGGGCAGGTCACGACTGCCCAGCACCGCCGGGCGCCCGGTACGCATGATCCCGGCCTTCTCGCGGCCGATGATGGCAATATCGTTGCCCAGGAAGGCGGCGTGGTCCTGAGCCACGGTGGTCACCACGGCCACATCCGGATCCACCACATTGACCGCATCCAGGCGACCACCGAGGCCGACCTCCAGCACCGCCAGGTCGGGCTGGCGCCTGGCGATGGTCCACAGCGCGGCCAGGGTACCGACCTCGAAGTAGGTGAGGCTGACCGGGGATGGCGCGAGCCTGGCCTGCTCCACCGCGACGAAGCCTTCGATCAGCACCTCGTCGCTGGCCTCGCTGGCGTCCAGCCGAAGGCGCTCGTTGTAACGCACCAGATGGGGCGAGGTGTAGGCCGCCGTGGACAGCCCATGGGCCCGTCCCAGCGCCTCGAGCATGGCCACCGTGGACCCCTTGCCGTTGGTGCCGGCGACGGTGATCACCCGGCGTGCAATCGGCCTCTCGGTCAGACCGAGACGCTGTGCCACACAGGCGACCCGCTCGAGGCCCAGATCGATGCCAACGGGGTGGGCGGCCTCGAGTCGGGCGAGCCAGCTATCCAGTGTGGTGGGCAGACCGTCGTTGTCCATGGGCTAGCGCGGTGTGTCCTGGGTGCGTTCGCCGTCCTTCGGCTCCTCGCCTTGGACAGCATCGGCTTCATCGCTTTGCGTCTGCTGCTCGGCCGTCTCCGGCGCGTGCTCGGCCTGGGCGCCTTCACTGTCTGCCATGGCCACCGCCAGGTCACGCTCGGCGGCTTCGGCGGCGTCCACCAGGTCGGGCTCACTGTCGTCGGCGATACCTACCGCAGGTTGATGGGTCAGCTTGCGCAGCACCCCACCCAGCCGCGAACGCATCTCGTGGCGATGCACGATCATGTCGACGGTGCCGTGTTCGAGCAGGAACTCGCTGCGCTGGAAGCCTTCAGGCAGCTTCTCGCGCACCGTCTGTTCGATGACCCGAGGACCGGCAAAGCCGATCAGGGCGTTGGGCTCGGCCACGTTGAGATCGCCGAGCATGGCCAGTGACGCCGACACGCCACCGAACACCGGATCGGTCAACACCGAGATATAGGGCACGCCGGCCTGCTTGAGGCGCTCAAGCGCGGCGGAGGTCTTGGCCATCTGCATCAGCGAGAACAGCGCTTCCTGCATGCGCGCACCGCCGGATGCCGAGAAACACACCAGCGGCTGGCCCTCTTCGAGAGCGATAGTGGCGGCACGCACGAACTTCTCGCCGACCACGGCCCCCATGGAGCCACCCATGAAGGTGAACTCGAAGGCCACCGCGACCACCGGCAGGCCATCCAGCGAACCGCGCATGGCGATCAGGGCGTCGTTCTCGCCGGTGTCCTTCTGGGCCGCGGCCAGGCGGTCCTTGTACTTCTTGGAGTCACGAAACTTGAGACGATCCACCGGCTCGAGGTCGGCGGCGATCTCTTCGCGACCTTCCTTGTCGAGGAACCAGTCAAGGCGCTTGCGCGCGGTCAGGCGCAGATGGTGATCACACTTGGGACACACGTTGTGGTGCTTTTCGAGTTCGGGCAGGTAAAGCACCGACTCGCACTTGGGGCACTTACGCCAGAGACCGTCCGGAACGCTCGCCCGGCGGTCCTTGCGCTGAATGCGGCCCACCGAGGGCACAATCTTGTCTAGCCAGCTCATGTCAGAAGTCTTCCGTTGCTACGGTCGCCGGCGGTGGCCGACGACAGGGTCGAATCTCTTCCCCGATCGCCTCTCAGGCGTCCAGGGCCTGGCGTATCTCTGTCATCACCGCCTTCAATTCGGCGATGGCCTCGCGGGGAGCGTCACAGTGCTCGGCGATGCGTGAGACCAGGGCACTGCCGACGATGACGCCATCGGCAACCTTAGCCACTTCCGCGGCGGAGGCGCCGTCGCGGATACCGAAACCGACACACAGGGGCAGATCGGTCAGCTCGCGCAGCGGCGCCAGATGGGCCGCCACATCGTCGGCGTTGAGGCTCGCCGAGCCGGTCACTCCCTTGAGCGACACATAGTAGAGATAGCCATGCGCGTGGGCGCATATTGTAGCGGCACGCTCTGGGGAAGTGGTAGGGGCGACAAGAAAGATTGGCGCCAAATCCTCGGCTTCCAGCAAGGGCCCCAGTTCATCGGCCTCTTCCGGCGGCATGTCCACCACCAGCACGCCATCGACGCCGGCCGCCCTCGCCTCGCGGGCGAAGCGCTCGATACCCATGCGCTCGATGGGATTGAGATAGCCCATCAACACCACCGGGGTGTCGTCGTCCTGACGCCGAAACTCGGCCACCATGGCCAGCAGGTCGGTCAGGCGGGTGCCGTGCTTCAAGGCACGCTCACAGGCCTTCTGGATGACCGGGCCGTCGGCCATGGGGTCGCTGAAGGGGACCCCGAGTTCGATGATGTCGGCGCCGGACTCGACCAGTGCGTGCATGTAGTCGACGGTCACCTCCGGGGTGGGATCGCCCCCGGTGATGTAGGGAACCAGCGCCTTGCGACCCTGATCGGCGAGAGAACGAAAACGTTTATCGATACGAGACATGGAATTCTCTAGCTCCTACAGGTCGATTCCGTCGATCTTGGCAACGGTGAGGATGTCCTTGTCGCCACGTCCGGACAGGTTGACCACGATGTTCTGGTCCGGGGACAGGGTCGGCGCCAGCACCTTGGCGTGGGCCAGGGCGTGGGCCGATTCCAGCGCCGGCATGATGCCCTCGACGTGGGTCAGCTCACGGAAGGCCTCAAGCACGGCGTCGTCGTTGGCGGCCACATAGTTGACCCGGCCGACGTCCTTCCACAGCGCGTGTTCGGGCCCGACACCGGGGTAGTCGAGGCCCGCCGAGATCGAGTGGGTATCGCTGACCTGGCCGCCCTCGTCGGACATCAGGTAGGTGCGGTTGCCGTGAAGCACGCCGCGGGGCGCGCCGGAGGCCAGGGGCGCAGCGTGACGGCCGGTCTCGACCCCGTCGCCACCGGCTTCGACGCCATACATCTCGACGCCGTCGTCCTCGACGAAGGGATAGAACAGCCCCATGGCGTTGGAGCCACCGCCGACGCAGGCGATCAGCGCGTCAGGCAGCTTGCCGAACTGCTCGAGCGACTGGCGCCGCGCTTCACGGCCGACCACCGCGTTGAAGTCACGCACCAGTTGCGGGTAGGGATGCGGCCCCGCCACGGTGCCGATGATGTAGAAGGTATCGTCGACGTTGGTGACCCAGTCGCGCAGCGCCTCGTTCATGGCATCCTTGAGCGTACGGGTGCCGGAAGTCACCGGAATGACGTTGGCCCCCAGCAGGCGCATGCGATAGACGTTGAGCTTCTGACGCTCGGTATCGGCCTCGCCCATGTAGACGTCGCAGCGCAGGCCCAGCCGCGCCGCCACGGTGGCGGTCGCCACGCCATGCTGACCGGCGCCGGTTTCGGCGATCACCCGGGGCTTGCCACTCTTCTTGGCCAGCAGCGCCTGGCCGATGGTGTTGTTCACCTTGTGGGCGCCGGTGTGATTGAGATCCTCGCGCTTCAGCCATATCTGGGCACCGCCAAGCTGTGCAGACCAGCGCCGGGCGTGATAGAGCGGCGACGGCCGACCGACGTAGTGCGCGAGGTCATGGTCAAATTCGGCCTGAAAGTCGGGATCGTCCTTGAGGCTTTCGTAGGTGCGGCTCAGATCGTCCAGCGCAAAGCTCAAGGTTTCCGAGACAAAGCGACCTCCGTAGGCCCCATAGTGCCCCCGAGCGTCAGGCCATTGGGTCAGTTCACTGAACTTGCTCACGTCGGACTCCTTGCGGATAAACTGGCTGAATAAAAAGTCGGTGATGGTCGCTCGCTACCGGGCGTGGGGCCTGCTGCCGCGTCAGCGGCGGGCGTCGCCCTGCCCCACGGCGCGCATAAAGGCCTGCATGCGCTCTGGATCCTTGGCGCCCGGCGCGCTTTCGATGCCCCCGGAGACGTCGAGGGCAAAGGGCCTCACCCGGTCAATCGCCTCGGCGGCGTTGTCCGCCGACAGGCCACCGGCGAGGATAACAGGTTTTGCCAGCGACGACGGGATGCGCGACCAGTCGAAAGTGTCACCGGTGCCGCCGGGCACGCCTGGGCGATAGGCGTCCAGCAGCAGTGCCTGGGCGCCGGCGTAGGTGCGTTCGGCCTCGTGCAGATCGAGGCCGTCGCGCATTCTCAGCGCCTTTATATAAGGGCGCGCAAAGCGCTCGCAGGCCTCGGCGCTCTCGCTACCGTGAAACTGCAGCAGGTCGAGACACGGCAGTGCCCTTTCGATGGTCTCGTCGTCGGCATCGACGAACAGCCCCACCCGGGTGACGAAGGCCGGCACCCGCGCCGCGAGTTCGGCCAGCCGCTCCAGGCTGACCGCCCGCTTGCTGCCGGGCCACAGCACAAAGCCCAAGGCATCGGCGCCCAACGCCACGGCGGCGTCGATATCCTCTTCGCGGGTAAAGCCGCAGAACTTGACGCGGGTACGGTGCGCGGAAGCAATCATCAGGACTCCTTGTCCGCGGCGTGCGCCGCCGAAGCGCCGGCAGGTCCTTCAGCGAAACCGTCGCCGAGCCCGTCGGCGAGCCCGTCGGCGAGCTCTTCGGCACGTACCGCCCTGCGCGTCTCGGCGATCGGACGTCCGCGGCGAAACTCCACCATGGGGCAGTCCGGCAGCGGGCGCTCTCCTGTCCACTCCCCCAGGAAGGCCAGCAGATTCGGCCCCAAGGGTTCGGCGGGCAGTTGCCACTCGGGGTCGTACAGGGTGTCGACGAAGTGCAACCCACAGCCTGGCGCCGTCACATCGCTCTGCTTGCGATCCTTGAGTGCCATCAGTCGCGCGATGTAGTCGGTGCCCTGCTCACCCCGTCCCACCGTCACCAGCGCGCCGACGATGTTGCGCACCATGTGGTGCAGGAAGGCGTTGGCCTGAAGGTCCACCACCACCAGCGGGCCGTGGCGATGCACCTCGATAAAGTGCAGGTGGCGCCAGGGCGTCTTCGACTGACAGCCAGCCGCACGAAAACTCGAGAAATCGTGCTCGCCGACCAGCGCCTGGGCGGCCTCGTGCATGGCGTCGGCATTCAGCGGGTCGCGGCACCAGGTGGCGTTGGCACGCTCCAGCACCGGGCGACTCGGCTGATTGAGGATGACGTAGCGATAGCGCCGGCCCAACGCCTTGAAGCGGGCGTGGAATTCGTCGGGCACCTCGCGAATCCAGCGGATCGCCACGTCTCGGGGAAGGTTGGCGTTGCCGCCGAACACCCAGGCCTTCTCGGAACGCTCCACCGGCGGGTCGAAGTGGGCGATCTGGCGGGTCGCGTGCACGCCTGAGTCGGTGCGTCCGCTGCAATGCAACGTGATCGGCACACCCGCCACCTTGGCCAGCGCCTTCTCCACCGCCCCCTGCACCGACGGGGCGTGCTTGAGCCGCTGCCAACCGCAATAGTGGGTACCGTCGTACTCGACGCTGAGCGCCAGACGACCCTTGAGGGGGGTACGTTCATCAAGATGGTGAAAGAAGGACATACGACCTGCTGAGCAAAGAAAGCGGTGGAGACAACGAGGGACGCATTATCCCTTATCACCGGCCATGCGGCCAGTAGCGGCGCTTCTCAAGTCGTTGCACACGTCCTCCTGCGCCTATTCCCACAATGGGGATCACCATGTTCGGGGAACGATTGGCCATTACGCCTCCGACTGCCTCACATCGTATTTCAGCGACCTGGAAGCCAACGACGACACTCCAACTACGCTCTATCGACTTCTGTGGTGCCCCCCTCCAGCTCTCTTAGCGTAATTTTTCTCACTTTCTTCTCCCTGGAATCACTTACTTTTGCCCATCCAGCTTTTCTATCAAGTTCAGATGTGCAATGACTCGCCGCCACCCGCCAAATCAAGACTGCACACTTAATGAGAAATACGCTGAAAAATAAAGGCAAAAAAACAAGTTAAAAAAGAGATATCTATCTTTTTGTTTGGTGAAAAAAAGCCCTACACATTCATCTATATATTCGCAATCTCGTCCTAGCCCATCAGTACAATACTTGCGACAGTTTCACTCGAATATGTTTGGGCGACGTCTGTAGCATTTAACCTAAAATATGCAAGGAAATCGCAATGAATTCCGACACCAACACGACACAGACCCATGCAACTCTCGCCGCCTTACTAGCAGTGGAATGCGATTGTGAAGTAAGCGCCTTGACGGCACTCGACGAGGACGGACTCCCCGATGGCATCGCAGGAGGCCCAGGAGATGCCCCCGGCCAGGCCATTACGGGCACCGGCACACTTGGCTACAGCTTCGGTGCGAGTGGCCCCGCTGCATCAGGCGCCTTTCGCTGGGACCCGGCCAGCCTGCCTGAACTGACTTCGGGTGGCGAGGTGCTGAGCTACCAGCTATCACCCAGCGGTGAGACCCTGACCGCACGGACTCCTGACGGCACACCGATCCTCCACATCAAGTTGACGGATCTCGACACTGGCAGCTACAAGGTTTCCCTGCTGGGCCCCCTGGACCACCCGCAACAAGGTACCGAAGACAACCTGGTCTTTTCGATCCGTTACACCATTACCGACAGTGATGGAGACGAGGCCTCCGCTAGACTGGCCCTGGATATTGACGACGACACCCCTACCAATAGCATCGACACTCCCTCTTCGATTGAACCCGGTGACACCGTGACCGGGACCTGGACACAGGATGGAGGCGCCGATGGGGTCGCCGGCACCATCGTAAAACTGCCCGGCGACACCACCGACTACCCCCTTGGCTCCCCCATCGATACCGGCAACGGTACCCTGACAGTCAAGCCCAACGGTAATTGGAGCTTTACTGCCGCCCCGGATGCGGAGGGTACGCTGGACTTCCAGATTGTCACTACCGACGGCGACGGAGACAGCACCAGTTGCAACGGACACATCGACATCGGTGGCGGTGGCAGCGGTGGCAACGGCGTTCCCACGACTCCTGAGACAGATGGTGACCCCAACACCAATCCGGCCAAGGCGATCGTCGATGAAGACGGGCTTCCTGGCGGCATCGCCGGCGGAATCAACGATGTGGCCGGAGAACGAATCGTTGCTACTGGCTCGCTGGGTTACGACTTTGGTGACGACGGTCAGGGCGGCTTTAGCTGGAGCACCGCCAACCTGCCGAGCCTCACCTCCAACGGCAGCCCGGTGACCTGGACCCTGAGTGGTAATGGTCGCTCGCTGGTGGGCTTCGACGGCAACGGTGATCGCGTGATCTCGGTTCAGCTCACCGACGTCGACAATGGCACCTACAAGGTCGTGCTGGCCAAGCCGCTCGATCACTCCAACCCTGATGTCGAGGACGATATCAACTTCAACGTCGGCTACACCATTACCGACAGCGACGGCGACAGCGCCTTCGGCGTACTCAAGGTGACCGTCGACGACGATATGCCGGTCGCCAACAGCGATACCGCCAGCACCGACAGCGATACTCCGGTGACCGTCGATGTTCTCGGCAACGACAACAACGGCGCCGATGGCCCGGGCACTGTCACCGACGCCACCGTCGACGGTGGCCCAGGAGTGGGCACGGTGACCGTCAACCCGGATGGCACCCTGACCTTCGCGCCTAATCCCGACTTTACCGGCAACGCGGTGATCGACTACACCGGCACCGACGGTGACGGCGACACCACCGATGGTAAGCTCACCGTCACGGTAGAAAGTGGTGATGCAGACGATACCCCCACTACCCCGGAAACCGACGGCGACCCCACTACCAATCCAGCCAAGGCCATTGTCGATGAAGACGGGCTTCCTGGCGGCATTGCCGGCGGCATCAAGGATGTGGCCGGAGAACGAATTGCTGCCACTGGCTCGCTGGGTTATGACTTCGGTGACGACGGCCAGGGAAGCTTTAGCTGGAGTACAGCCAATCTGCCGAGCCTCACCTCCAACGGCAGCCCGGTGACCTGGACCCTGAGTGGTAACGGTCGCTCGCTGGTGGGCTTCGACGGCAATGGCGATCGCGTGATCTCGGTTCAACTCACCGACGTTACCAATGGCACCTACAAGGTCGTACTGGCCAAGCCGCTGGATCACTCCAACCCTGATGTCGAGGACGACATCAACTTCAACGTCGGCTATACCATCACCGATAGCGACGGCGATAGCGCCTCCGGCGTACTCAAGGTAACCGTCGACGACGACATGCCGGTCGCCAACGACGACGCGGCCAGCACCGACAGTAATACTCCGGTGACCGTAGACGTCCTCGGCAACGACAATAACGGCGCCGATGGCCCGGGCTCCATCACCGACGCCACCGTCACTGGTGGTCCAGGAGTAGGCACGGTGACCGTCAACCCGGATGGCACCCTGACTTTCGTGCCTAATCCCGACTTTACCGGCAACGCGGTGATCGACTACACCGGCACCGACGGTGACGGCGACACCACCGATGGTCAGCTCACCGTGACCGTCGAAAGTGGTGATGTCGACGACACTCCCACTACCCCGGAAACCGAGGGCGACCCCAATACCCATCCAGCCGTGGCCATTGTCGATGAAGACGGCCTGCCCGGAGGCATTGCTGGCGGCATCAACGATGTGGCCGGCGAAAATACTGCCGCTACCGGCTCGCTAGGCTACGACTTCGGTGACGACGGCCAGGGAAGCTTTAGCTGGAGCACTACCAATCTGCCGAGCCTCACCTCCAACGGCAGCCCGGTGACCTGGACCCTGAGTGGTAACGGTCGCTCGCTGGTGGGCTTCGACGGCAATGGCGATCGTGTGATCTCGGTCCAGCTCACCAACGTCGCCAATGGCAGCTACAAGGTCGTACTGGCCAAGCCGCTGGATCACTCCAACCCGGATGTCGAGGATGACATCAATTTCGACGTCGGCTATACCATCACTGACAGCGACGGCGATAGCGCCTCCGGCGTGCTCAAGGTGACCATCGACGACGACATGCCGGTCGCCAGCAACGACGCCGCCAGCACAGACAGTGATACTCCGGTGACCGTAGACGTCCTCGGCAACGATAACAATGGCGCCGATGGCCCGGGCTCAATCACCGACGCCACCGTCGATGGCGGTTCAGACGTGGGTACGGTCACCATCAATCCGGACGGCACCTTGACTTTCGTGCCTAATCCCGACTTTACCGGCAACGCGGTGATCGACTATACCGGCACCGACGGTGACGGCGACACCACCGACGGCCAACTCACCGTGGCGGTCGACAGTGACGATGTCGACGACACCCCCACCACCCCGGAAACCGACGGCGACCCCAATACCAATCCAGCCAAGGCCATTGTCGATGAAGACGGCCTGCCCAACGGCGTTGCTGGCGGCCCGCAGGATGTGGCGGGAGAAAAGACCACTGCGACCGGCACCCTGGGCTACGACTTCGGTGTCGACGGTGCTGCTGCCAACGGTGGATTCAGCTGGAGCTCCGACACCTCAGGCTTTCCCACGACCACCGCCGAAGGCCAGGACGTGGTCTATTTCCTGAGCAGCAACGGACGCTCCATTCTGGGTCTTGACGAAGACGGCAACCGAGTGATCACCATTGCCATGCTGGATCCGGCAACCGGCGACTACAAGGTCACGTTATCGCAGGCTCTTCAACACAATGTTGCAGGCAGCGAAGATGACCTCGCCTTTGATGTGGGCTACACGGTCACCGACAGCGACGGTGACAGCGCCGCTGGCGTGCTGAAGGTCGTCATCGACGACGATACCCCCATCGCCGCACCGGACTCGGCGTTCACAGCCAGCGAATCACCTGTCGTCATCGACGTGAAGGCCAACGATGGCCTTGGTGCGGACGGTGCCGACGTAACCTCGGCCACGGTGGAGGGTGGGGCCAATACAGGAACCGTCGTCATCAATCCAGATGGCACCCTGACGTTCACCCCTAACAAGGACTTTTCCGGTGAAGCGGTCATCGACTACACCCTGACAGATGGTGACAACGATGTCGCTACCAGCCAGGTCACCGTCACCATCAATGAACTGTTTGTCGGGGACAATGATAACGACATCAACACCACAGGCGCAGGGAACGACGTCCAGATAGGGGACCAGGGAGGAATACGTCAGATCGTCAAGGATGGTCAGGACTATAACATCGCCATTGTGCTGGATTCCTCTCAGTCAATGGGCGGCATGTACCCCATGGCTTCCGGAGAGATACGCATCAATGTCGCCCGTGCTGCCCTGAAGAGCTTCGCGGAAAAACTAGCCGACCATGACGGCACTGTCCATCTCACCCTCATCGATTTCAACCGTACCGCCGACAAGCGGGACTTCCAGGACTTCGACGCCGACGACCTTGGCCCGTGGGGGCAGTATCTCGACAGCATCACCTTGGCCCATGACACCAATACCGAAGCAGGGCTAAGAAAAGCCATCAGCTTCTTCCAGAACCAGCCCACCGATGGCTTTGAAAACCTGACCTACCTGCTGACTGACGGTGAGCCTACCGTATTTACCCGAGACGACGGATCGATTGGCGGCCCACAAAACAAGGCGAATTTCTGGACGGTCCAGGAGGCGGTCAACGCCTTCAAGGAACTATCAGAGTTCAGTGCGGTGGAAACCATCGGCATCGATCCTCATGCGCTGACGCAGAATCCACAGGGCGACGTGATCAATGCCATGCTCGACAGCTCCGGCGTCACTGGCACAGCCACCGTCAACCTCCAAGGAGGCAGCGTTACCAGCGAAGTCGGGCAGCCGGTCAACATAACCAATCAAAGCGAATTTGAAATCGCGCTTCAGACTGGATCGTATCTTGATACCAACATCCCTGTCGGCGACGATATCCTGAATGGCACCTCAGGCAAAGACGTGATCTTCGGGGACAGGATCAACTCCGACCAACTGGCGTGGACCAATGGCGACACCGGAGAGGAGTTTGCTGCCGGCGAACATGACGGACTAAGTTACCAAGGACTTCTCGACTTCCTCAAATGGAGCGAAAACGCTGGCCAAGACCCTTCCGAGCAGCAAATTATCGAGTACATCCAAGGCAACTATGCAGCACTAACAGGGGCCAATGAAGCGGATGGTGGCGACGATGTCCTGAACGGCGCAGCCAACAATGACGTACTCATCGGCGGAGGTGGTAACGACGTCCTGGTCGGTGGCGCAGGGGATGATGAGATCTGGACTGGACTTGGCGCTGACACAGTTGCCTTCCAGTCAGGTGATGAAGGAACCTCTGGTTCCCCGGCCAAGGACGAAATCAAGGACTTTACGCTGGGCAACACTGCCAGCAACACAGCAGCCGACAAGATCGATCTATCCGATCTGCTGGAAAATGCCAGCGAAGCCGATATATCCGACTACCTCTACGCCAGCCAGGAGGGAAGTAACACCGTCATTTCAGTGAAATCAGACGGAGGCATCGGCACCTCTGGTGAAGGCGCTGATCAAGTCATTACCCTGTCCAACATCAGCATGGGCGGAGCATCCAGCGATGACTTCATCAACCAGTTGATCAAGGATGGGCAGTTGGATATCGAGTAACCTACAACGTTTCACTATTAGGTAGTGCAGAAACTTCACCCGGCCTTGGCCGGGTGAAGCTCTTACCACCATGAACTACTACCAAACTTGATTATTGTCGCCCCCTCTACGACCGCGCGCCTTATTAAAAACACCTATCTGCTAAAATTGGTGGAGTACGTTCGTCGAGATGGTGAAAGAAGGACATACGACTTGGCGGATACAAGATAATCGAGAAAGGTGACCAGACCCGCATTCCACAACCTAACCTTCACCGCCAACACAAAACGGTCATTTTCATCTATGCGCGCGGTGGCAGCCATCGGTGCGCATGACTGTCACTTGTCGCGTACGCCTCAGGACCAGCTTCCCACTATTCTTGCCCCCAGCAGCGGCAGCAAAATCCCGCATCGCGACCTCGGCACCAGACCTGGAAAACATCCATGTAAGGAAAAACCCTTTAAAGCAAAAAAGAGACAATATTTCCTTTATAAATTGTCCCAAATTTCTGACATTAGCTCCTCTTATTACTCGCTATATCCTAAATTCCTTGCACTCGTCCATGAGGACAATGTCACCATCCATTCTTCTTGCATACGTTTAACGAGCCCCCGCCTACACCAACGGCAGTCACGCAAGGAATAACCTCATGAATTTCAACACCGATTCATCATTGAATCAGTCCACCGTTGCCACACTGCTGGCGCAGGACAGCATCACTCAGGTCACCGCCCTGGCGCTGCTGGATGAGGATGGCTTGCCCAATGGCATTCCTGGCGGCCCACAGGATGCGGCGGGTCAGGACACCGTGGCAACCGGCACCCTGGGCTACAATTTTGGCGCCAACGGCCCAGCCGCGACCCACCCCTTTCGCTGGGAATCCACCGGCCTTCCTTCATTGACATCTGGCGGCGAGGCCCTTTCCTATCAGGTTTCCGCAAACGGCCGGACACTGTCCGCCTCTACCAGCGATGGCACCACCCTTCTTCAGGTCAGGCTGACCGATCTTGCCTCAGGCAGCTACAGCGTCTCGCTGCTCGGCCCGATCGATCATCCCGACGCAACCATCGAAAACAACCTGATCTTTTCGGTCTACTACACCATCACCGATGGTGATGGTGATAGCGCCACCGCACGCCTGGGCCTGGATATCGACGATGACTCGCCGACCACGACCGTTATCGCTCCCTCGAGTCTGGAAGCCGGCGATACCGTCTCCGGCACCTGGTCACAGCAAGGCGGAGCCGACGGCGTCGCCGACACCGTCGTCAACCTCCAGGCCGACGACAACGAGTATCCGCTCGGCACACCGATCGATACCGGCAAGGGCATCCTGATCGTCAACCCCAACGGTACCTGGCGTTTCAGCGCAGACAACGATGCCAGCGGCGCACTCGACTTCAACATCACCACCAAGGATGGCGACGGTGACAGCTTCAGTTCCAGTGCCCACATCGTCATCTCCGGCGGCAATGGTATAGGCCCCACCACCCCCGAGACGGATGGCAATTCTGCCACCGTATCGCCCAAGGCGGTGGTCGATGAAGATGGCCTTCCCGGCGGTATCGCCGGCGGCATCAATGATTTCCCGGGCGAACGCATCATCGCCACCGGCCGGCTGCGCTATGACTTCGGCGATGACGGCCCAGGGGGCTTCACCTGGAGCACCGCCGGCCTGCCTGTACTGACCTCCCAGGGAAGCCTGGTCAGCTGGGCACTCAGCGCAGACGGACGCTCACTTCTTGGCACCAGCGCCAGCGGACAGCAGGTCCTCTCGATTCAACTGAGCGATCTTGCCGCCGGCACCTACCGGGTCGACCTGTTCAAGCCGCTGGATCACCCCCGAGCCGATGTCGAGAGCGACATCAACTTCAGCGTCGGCTACACCATCACCGACGCCGACGGCGACAGTGCGCAGGGCATCCTCCGCGTTACCGTGGATGACGACATGCCAGTGCCGGGCGACGATACCGCCGCAGGCGACAACAGCGGGCCCATCACGGTTGACGTACTGGACAACGATGATTTTGGCGCCGATGGCCCCGGCGAGCTCACCAGTGTCACCGTCCAGGGCGGCCCGGATGTTGGTACCGCCACCATCAACCCTGACGGCACCCTGACCTTTGTTCCCCACCCTGGCTTTACCGGAAACGCCACGATTGACTACACCGCCACAGATGGCGATGGCAGCACCGTTACCGGCAACCTCAGCGTCGAGGTCGCCGACGGCGGCGGCGGCACAGGCCCCACCACGCCGGAAACCGATGGCAATCCCGACACCACCCCGCCAAAAGCGGTTCTCGACGAGGACGGCTTACCTGGCGGCATCGCCGGTGGCGTCAATGACGTGGCTGGCGAACGGATCGCGGCGACCGGCTCGCTGGGCTACGACTTTGGCAGCGACGGCCGCGGCAGCTTTACCTGGAATACCGCCGGCCTCCCCGTCCTCACCTCCGGCGGCAGCCCGGTCACCTGGTCGCTGAGCGGCAATGGTCGTTCGCTGGTCGGCTTCAACAACGCGGGTGAACGTGTCATTTCCGTCCAGCTCACCGACGTTGCCAACGGCATCTACAAGGTGGTGCTGGCCAAGCCGCTGGATCATTCCAACCCCAGTGTCGAGAGCGACATCAACTTCAGCGTCGGCTACACCATCACCGACAGCGTCGGCGACAGCGCCTCGGGCACTATCGGTATCACCGTCGATGACGATACGCCGGTGGCCAACGCCGACAACGCCACCACCGACAATGACGGCAGCGTCACCGTCGACGTTCTCGGCAACGACCGGTTCGGCGCCGACGGCCCCGGCGGCATCACCAATGCCACCGTCCAGGGTGGCGCGGGTGTCGGTACTGTCACCGTCAACCCTGACGGCTCCCTGACCTTCACGCCCAACCCGGGCTTCGTCGGCAACGCCACCATCGACTATACCGCCACTGACGGTGACGGCAGCGCTGTCGGCGGCAGCCTCAATGTTTCGGTCACAGATGGTGGCTCCGGCCCCACTACGCCAGAAACCGATGGAGATCCGCATACCGTGCCACCCAAGGCGGTGCTCGACGAAGACGGCCTGCCTGGCGGCATCGCCGGTGGCATCAGTGACGTGGCTGGCGAACGGATCGCGGCCACCGGCTCGCTGGGCTATGACTTTGGCAGCGACGGCCCCGGCAGCTTTAGCTGGAACACCGCCGGCCTCCCCGTCCTGACCTCCGGCAGCAGCCCAGTCATCTGGTCGTTGAGCGGCAATGGGCGTTCGCTGGTTGGCTTTGACAACACAGGTAACCGTGTCATCTCCGTCCAGCTCACCGACGTTGCCAACGGCAACTACAAGGTGGTGCTGGCCAAGCCGCTGGATCACTCCAACCCCAGTGTCGAGAGCGACATCAACTTCAGCGTCGGCTACACCATCACCGACAGGGTCGGTGACAGTGCCTCGGGCACTATCCGCATTACCGTCGATGACGACACGCCGGTGGCCAACCCCGACATCGCCATTACCGACAACGACGGTTCCGTCACCGTCGATGTGCTCGGCAACGACCGGTTCGGCGCCGATGGTCCCGGCGACATCACCAAAGCCACCGTCCAGGGAGGCGCGGGTGTCGGTACTGTCACCGTCAACCCCGACGGCACCCTGACTTTCACCCCCAATCCCGGCTTCGCCGGCAACGCCACCATCGACTATACCGCCACCGACGGTGATGGCAGCGCGGTCGGCGGTACCCTCAATGTCGCAGTCGCCGACGGCGGCACCGGCCCCACCACACCCGATAGCGATGGCGACCCCAGTACTTCCGCGCCCACGGCTGTGGTCGACGAAGATGGCCTGCCTGGCGGTATCGCCGGTGGCATAGGTGACGTCCCGGGGGAGCGTACCGTGGCGACTGGCTCACTGGGTTACAGCTTTGGCAGCGACGGCCCCGGCAGCTTTGCCTGGAGCACCACTGGTCTGCCTGCCCTGACCTCCGGCGGCAGCCCGGTCAACTGGTCGCTAAGCGCCAACGGGCTTTCCCTGTTCGGCCTGGATGGCAACGGCAATAGTGTCATTTCGGTGCAACTGACCAACATCGCCAGCGGCTCCTACAAGGTGATACTGGCCAAGCCGCTGGATCACTCCAACCCCAATATCGAGAGCGACATCGACTTCAGCGTCGGCTACACCATCACCGACAGTGCAGGTGACAGCGCCTCAGGCAGCATCGATATCACGGTCGATGACGACATGCCGGTGGCCAACGCCGACGTCGCTACCACCGACAATGACGGTTCCGTCACTGTCGACGTGCTCGGCAACGACCAGTTCGGCGCCGATGGCTCCGACGGCATCAGCAACGCAACAGTCCAGGGCGGCGCGGCTGTCGGCACCGTAGTGGTGAACCCCGACGGTACCCTGACCTTCACGCCCAACCCCGGCTTCGTCGGCAACGCCACCATCGACTATACCGCCACTGACGGTGACGGCAGCACGGCCGGCGGTAGCCTCAGTGTGGCGGTCGGCGACGGCGGCACCGGCCCCACCACGCCTGAGACCGACGGAGATCCGAATACTGCCCCCCCCAAGGCGGTACTCGACGAAGACGGCCTGCCTGGCGGTATCGCCGGTGGCATCAACGACGTGGCCGGCGAACGGACTACAGCCACCGGCTCACTGGGCTACGATTTTGGCAGCGATGGCCCTGGCAGCTTTAGCTGGAACACCACCGGCCTCCCCTCCCTGACCTCCGGCGGCAGCCCGGTCACCTGGTCGCTGAGCGGCAATGGGCGTTCTCTGGTCGGCTTTGACAACACGGGTAACCGTGTCATCTCCGTCCAGCTCACCGACGTTGCCAACGGCAACTACAAGGTGGTACTGGCCAAGCCGCTGGATCATTCCAACCCCGGTGTCGAGAGCGACATCAAGTTCAGCGTCGGCTACACCATCACCGACAGCGTCGGTGACACTGCCTCGGGCAGTATCGGCATTACCGTCGATGACGACACGCCAGTGGCCAACACTGACAGCGCCACCACCGACAACGACGGCAGCGTCACCGTCGACGTTCTCGGCAACGACCAGTTCGGCGCCGATGGTCAAGGCGCGTTAACCGGTGCCACCGTTCAGGGTGGCGCGACAGTCGGTACCGTCGCAGTCAACCCGGACGGCAGCCTGACCTTCACGCCCAATCCCGGCTTCGTCGGCAACGCCACCATCGACTATATCGCCACCGACGGCGACGGCAGCACGGTCGGCGGTAACCTCAATGTGTCGGTCGCTGACGGCGGCACTGACCCCACCACCCCCGATAGCGATGGCGACCCCAATACCAACGCCCCTAATGCTGTCGTCGACGAAGACGGCTTGCCTGGCGGCATTGCCGGTGGCGTCGGTGATGTCCCGGGGGAGCGTACCGTGGCGACTGGCTCACTGGGCTACAGCTTTGGCAGCGACGGCCCAGGCAGCTTTGCCTGGAGCACCGCCGGACTGCCTGCCCTGACCTCCGGCGGCAGCCCGGTCAACTGGTCGATAAGCGCCAACAGGCTTTCCCTGTTCGGCACGGACATCAACGGCAATAGTGTCATTTCGGTGCAACTGACCAACGTCGCCAGCGGTAGCTACCGGGTAGTACTGAGCCGACCGCTGGATCACTCCAGTCCCAACATCGAGAGCGACATCAACTTCAGCGTCGGCTACACCATCACCGACAGCGTTGGCAAGAGCGCCTCGGGGAGCATCGACATCACGGTCGATGACGACATGCCGGTAGCCAACGCTGACAGCGCCACCACCGACAACGACGTTACCGTCACCGTCGATGTGCTCGGTAATGACCAGCTTGGCGCCGACGGCTCCGGCGGCATTACCAACGCCACCGTCCAGGGCGGCGCGGCAGTCGGCACCGTCGCAGTGAATACGGACGGCACCCTGACCTTCACGCCCAACCCCGGCTTCGTCGGCAACGCCACCATCGCCTATACCGCAACCGATGGCGACGGCAGCGCTGTCAGCGGCAACCTTAGCGTCGCGGTCGCCGACGGTGGCACTGAGCCCACCACGCCAGAAACCGAAGGCTCGGCTCCAGTGGTCGCCGTGGTCGATGAGGATGGTCTGCCAGGCGGCAACGCGGGTGGCAATGGTGATGTCGCAGGCACGGCGGTAGTGGTGACGGGGCTACTGGGTTACAGCTTTGGCGACGACGGCCCCGCAGCCAGCGGTGGCTTCGCCTGGGGCTCCGACACTTCGGGTCTGCCTGCACAGACATCCGACGGTCAGGATATTCGCTACTTCCTGAGCAGCAATGCCCTGTCCCTGGTAGGTCTTGATGAAGCCGGCAACCGCGTCATCGCCATCGACATCCTCAATACCGCGACGGGTCAGTACCGAGTCGTGCTTTCTCAGCCGCTCGACCACCCGATCGCGGGTATCGAGGATGACCTGCGCTTCAGCGTCAGCTACACCGTGACGGACAGCGATGGTGACACGGCGCCAGGCAACCTGGTCGTCGTTGTCGATGACGACTCTCCCAAGGCATCAGTGGTCCAGGTCGGTGAGTTGACCGATGGGGCCACCGCCGACATCAGCTTCTTTGGCGCCGACGGTGCCGGCTCGCTGACCTTCGGTTCAGCCTTGGAGGGCACCCAGGTGACGAGCCCGGGAGGACTACCTTTACGCACTTCGAACGGTGAAACCCTCACCTATCAAGTGAGCGGCGATGGTCTGACGCTACAGGCTGTCACCACTAGAGGTTTCGTGGCTTTCGAAGTTAGCCTGACGGCAGACGGATCCCGCTATGAGGTGACACTTAACGACGAAGGTATCAAGGCAACAAGTGACTCTTCTTTGTCGGTTGATGTGGACGGCAACAAGCAGTCTCAAAATGGGCAAGGGCATAGATTCATCACTTTCGACGGTGAGAACGGTAGCCCCGATGTTCTAATGTCTAACTGGACGTTCCGGACTAACGCCGGCCCTAACGGTGAGGCTGGCGCCATTCAAATAGATGGTCTGGGCCATATCGGCCAAGGCCCCAACTTCATCACTGGCGACGACGAAATTATTCGTTTCGATTTTGTCGACAACCTGGCAATCTCTGGCACCGAGGCCAGCTGGGATAATCACCGTGGCGCCACACATTTCGAACAGATGATTTACCAGGTAAAACCCGACAGCCCAAAGTTCCAGCTTTCGGCTTTCACGTTGGCTCCGGATGGAGACGACACAAGCGGAAACCCCTATCAACTGAACAGAGATGAGAAGCTCGACCTTGACGCTTTTGATGTGCGCTTCCTGGATTCTTCAGGCAACGACATTACTTCTCATATATCAGTTACAGAGAACGCGGATGGATCGCTCACCATCAACGGAATTCAGCACGAAGCCAGACTTGTTCTAACCACCGATAAGCCTTTCGAGGCGTTGGAATTCGAAGGACTCGGTGACAAACTCCAGTTCACGCAGAGTGGCGAGTTCGACTTTACTTGGCTGGAAAAAAGTGATGAGAATCTTTCACTTGCGGTTGAAGGCACCGACGGTGATGGAGATCCGGTAAATGGAAGCCTTGAGTTGGCGCTGCCGACTTCCGGAGCTAGCGCGAGAGCAGCATCGGCTCGCAACGTTACTGCCAACGATGATGACAGCGGCGATGGGCAAATCTGGGCGGCTTTCGGTGCAGACACCATCGTGTTCCAGTCGGGAGATGAGGGAACGTCCACCAATCCATCCATGGATGTGGTGAATAACTTCACCCTTGGAGATACCGCGAAAAATACCGATGCGGATACTCTGGATCTATCCGATCTGCTCCACGACGCCAGCGAGGAGGATGTGTCTGACTACCTGCATGCAAGCCAGGACGGGGAAAACATCGTTCTGTCGGTAAAGTCGAACGGTGGCATCGGGGCCTCCGGTGCAGGTGCAGACCAGGTTATCACCCTGTCCAACACCAGCATGGGGGGAGCCTCCAGCGATGACTTCATCAACCAGTTGATCAATAACGGTCAGTTAGACGTCGAGTAAGCTGCAACACCTCTCGAGGTGGAACGCGAGGTCTTCACCCGGACTTGTCCGGGTGAAGCCTTATCTAGCGCGATACGCTACCTGCCTTTACCAAGGGCTATCCCTGCACTCACTGATATCTTCGCCGTTCGTCATTCGTCATTCGTCCCAACGACTCATATAAAAAATCCATATCAACTCACCTGACTAGTTGACACTACAACCTCAAAAAACCCCTTTCTTAAGTACCATAAAACTTCTTACAAACACCCTCGAAACAACCCCATATCAATGATCACAGAACAACCAACCCCCATAAAAAACCGGAACACTTTCACACCAATTCAGAAAATAACAAGATAAAAAATTCAAAATATATTGCCTCGCAATGCTATTCTTGTTCGTCATAATATCGAACATGCGGAAAACAATATCTTCTAAACTTATCGGATAGGGCTTCGCTATACAAGAAAACCAACAGAGGCAATCAGAACCGTGCACCACGACTAAATCATCACATCTAGCGTTCACTGAGCACGTTCGCCTATCCTCGCCGCAACAGCCTGCGATGCACAAAACTGTCGCTTTGTAAGCGAAAGACAAGGCCGGCCCGCCACTACGATCACTCTCAATCCAGGCAGCACCATCCCAGATATCGGCTTCAATGGAAACAGCAGGGCAGGTCCGAGGAAGAAAAAAATTATTTTAGTATAAAATACGATAAACCCTCCCTCAAATAACCCATCAATTCGATTTATTATCACATGTATCGCACTAAACTTTGAGACATTCGCTCCCGTCCATGAGTACAGTTTCACCACCTATTCTTCTTGCATACGTTTAACGATCCCTCGCCTGAACTGACGATAATCCATGCAAGGAATCGCCAAATGAATTTCAACATCGATTCGTCATTGAATCAGTCCACCGCTGCCACTCTGTTTGCGCAAGATAGCACCACCCAGGTCACCGCCCTGGCATTGCTGGATGAGGATGGCTTGCCCGACGGGATTCCAGGCGGCCCCCAGGATGCGGCGGGTCAGGACACCGTGGCAACCGGTACCCTGGGCTATAATTTCGGCGCCAACGGCCCAGCCGCGACCCACCCCTTTCGCTGGGAAACCACCGACCTCCCCGCATTGACGTCTGGCGGTGCCCCTCTTTCCTACCAGGTTTCACCAAGCGGCCGAATCCTATCCGCCTCCAGCAGTGATGGCACAACCGTACTTCAAGTCAGGCTGACTGATCTTGTCTCAGGCAGCTACAGCGTCTCGCTGCTCCACCCGCTCGACCATCCCGACGAAACCATCGAAAACAACCTGATCTTTTCGGTCTACTACACGATTACCGATGATGATGGTGATAGCGCCACCGCACGCCTCGGCCTGGATATCGACGATGACTCGCCAACCACGACCGTTATCGCACCCTCGAGCCTTGAAGCTGGCGATACCGTCTCCGGCACCTGGTCGCAGCAAGGCGGAGCCGACGGCGTCGCCGATACCGTCGTCAACCTCCAGGCCGACGACAACGAGTATCCGCTCGGCACACCGATCGATACCGGCAAGGGCATCCTGATCGTCAACCCCAACGGTACCTGGCGTTTCAGCGCAGACAACGATGCCAGCGGCGCACTCGACTTCAACATCACCACCAAGGATGGCGACGGTGACAGCTTCAGTTCCAGTGCCCACATCGTCATCTCCGGCGGCAATGGGATAGGCCCCACCACCCCCGAGACGGATGGCAATTCTGCCACCGTATCGCCCAAGGCGGTGGTCGATGAAGATGGCCTTCCCGGCGGCATCGCCGGCGGCATCAATGATTTCCCGGGCGAACGCATCATCGCCACCGGCCGGCTGCGCTATGACTTCGGCGATGACGGCCCAGGGGGCTTCACCTGGAGCACCGCCGGCCTGCCTGTACTGACCTCCCAGGGAAGCCTGGTCAGCTGGGCACTCAGCGCAGACGGACGCTCACTTCTTGGCACCAGCGCCAGCGGACAGCAGGTCCTCTCGATTCAACTGAGCGATCTTGCCGCCGGCACCTACCGGGTCGACCTGTTCAAGCCGCTGGATCACCCCCGAGCCGATGTCGAGAGCGACATCAACTTCAGCGTCGGCTACACCATCACCGACGCCGACGGCGACAGTGCGCAGGGCATCCTCCGCGTTACCGTGGATGACGACATGCCAGTGCCGGGCGACGATACCGCCGCAGGCGACAACAGCGGGCCCATCACGGTTGACGTACTGGACAACGATGATTTTGGCGCCGATGGCCCCGGCGAGCTCACCAGTGTCACCGTCCAGGGCGGCCCGGATGTTGGTACCGCCACCATCAACCCTGACGGCACCCTGACCTTTGTTCCCCACCCTGGCTTTACCGGAAACGCCACGATTGACTACACCGCCACAGATGGCGATGGCAGCACCGTTACCGGCAACCTCAGCGTCGAGGTCGCCGACGGCGGCGGCGGCACAGGCCCCACCACGCCGGAAACCGATGGCAATCCCGACACCACCCCGCCAAAAGCGGTTCTCGACGAGGACGGCTTACCTGGCGGCATCGCCGGTGGCGTCAATGACGTGGCTGGCGAACGGATCGCGGCGACCGGCTCGCTGGGCTACGACTTTGGCAGCGACGGCCGCGGCAGCTTTACCTGGAATACCGCCGGCCTCCCCGTCCTCACCTCCGGCGGCAGCCCGGTCACCTGGTCGCTGAGCGGCAATGGTCGTTCGCTGGTCGGCTTCAACAACGCGGGTGAACGTGTCATTTCCGTCCAGCTCACCGACGTTGCCAACGGCATCTACAAGGTGGTGCTGGCCAAGCCGCTGGATCATTCCAACCCCAGTGTCGAGAGCGACATCAACTTCAGCGTCGGCTACACCATCACCGACAGCGTCGGCGACAGCGCCTCGGGCACTATCGGTATCACCGTCGATGACGATACGCCGGTGGCCAACGCCGACAACGCCACCACCGACAATGACGGCAGCGTCACCGTCGACGTTCTCGGCAACGACCGGTTCGGCGCCGACGGCCCCGGCGGCATCACCAATGCCACCGTCCAGGGTGGCGCGGGTGTCGGTACTGTCACCGTCAACCCTGACGGCTCCCTGACCTTCACGCCCAACCCGGGCTTCGTCGGCAACGCCACCATCGACTATACCGCCACTGACGGTGACGGCAGCGCTGTCGGCGGCAGCCTCAATGTTTCGGTCACAGATGGTGGCTCCGGCCCCACTACGCCAGAAACCGATGGAGATCCGCATACCGTGCCACCCAAGGCGGTGCTCGACGAAGACGGCCTGCCTGGCGGCATCGCCGGTGGCATCAGTGACGTGGCTGGCGAACGGATCGCGGCCACCGGCTCGCTGGGCTATGACTTTGGCAGCGACGGCCCCGGCAGCTTTAGCTGGAACACCGCCGGCCTCCCCGTCCTGACCTCCGGCAGCAGCCCAGTCATCTGGTCGTTGAGCGGCAATGGGCGTTCGCTGGTTGGCTTTGACAACACAGGTAACCGTGTCATCTCCGTCCAGCTCACCGACGTTGCCAACGGCAACTACAAGGTGGTGCTGGCCAAGCCGCTGGATCACTCCAACCCCAGTGTCGAGAGCGACATCAACTTCAGCGTCGGCTACACCATCACCGACAGGGTCGGTGACAGTGCCTCGGGCACTATCCGCATTACCGTCGATGACGACACGCCGGTGGCCAACCCCGACATCGCCATTACCGACAACGACGGTTCCGTCACCGTCGATGTGCTCGGCAACGACCGGTTCGGCGCCGATGGTCCCGGCGACATCACCAAAGCCACCGTCCAGGGAGGCGCGGGTGTCGGTACTGTCACCGTCAACCCCGACGGCACCCTGACTTTCGCCCCCAATCCCGGCTTCGTCGGCAACGCCACCATCGACTATACCGCCACCGACGGTGATGGCAGCGCGGTCGGCGGTAGCCTTGGCGTCACGGTCGCTGACGGCGGCACCGAGCCCACCACGCCAGAAACCGAAGGCTCGGCTCCAGTGGTGGCCGTGGTCGATGAGGATGGGCTGCCAGGCGGAAACGCAGGCGGCAATGGCGATGTTGCAGGCACAGCGGTAGTGGTGACGGGGCTGCTGGGTTACAGCTTTGGCGACGATGGCCCCGCAGCCGGCGGTGGCTTCGCCTGGGGCTCCGACACTTCAGGTCTGCCTGCGCAGACATCCGACGGTCAGGATATTCGCTACTTCCTGAGTAGCAATGCCCTTTCCCTGGTGGGTCTTGATGAAGCCGGCAACCGCGTCATCGCCATCGACATCCTCAATACCGCTACGGGTCAGTACCGAGTCGTGCTTTCTCAGCCGCTCGACCACCCGATCGCAGGCACCGAGGACGACCTGCGCTTCAACGTCAGTTACACCATCACGGACAGCGACGGTGACACGGCACAAGGCAACCTGGTCGTCGTGGTCGACGACGACTCACCCAGGACTTCAGCGGTTCAGGTCGGTCAGTTGACCGATGGGGCCACCGCCGACATCAACTTCTTTGGCGCCGACGGTGCCGGCTCGCTGACCTTCGGTTCAGCACTGGCGGGCACCCAGGTGACCAGTCCGAGTGGCTTGCCGGTCAGAACCTCCAACGGCGACACCCTCACCTATCGGCTGAGTGGCAATGGGCTGACACTCAAGGCGACCACCGCTGGTGGTTTCGTGGCATTCGAGGTCACGCTGGCGGCGGACGGTTCCAGCTACTCCGTCAACGTCTTCGATGACGGCATCGGCCCCATCGGGCAGTCAAGTCTCAACCTTAGCGACGCTACCAAAGAGGTCCTTGTCCCGTACCAGTTCCAGGGCGGATCCGGATTCGGGTCTCGCTACCTCGCCTACGAAAATGGCGACGTTGCCCCGGATGTGGTGGTATCCGCCTGGTCGGTCGACGATGGTGGGAGCAGGGCTTCTTACCTGAGGTCCGAGGCGAACGGCGTCGTGGCGGTGGGTAGCGACAACCTGACCGGCGAGAACGAAATCATTCGTGTCGATTTTGTCGACGATCTAGCCTTCTCCAGCAATCGTCCCAACTGGGAAGATCATCGTGGAGTGACCTTCTTCAGCGACGTCATGATGCGCGCCGAGAGAATGGAATTCCCCATGGTCGCGATCAAGGCCTTTGGCCTGGCGCCGGATGGCAACGCCACCAGCGGGCATCCCTACGAAGCTGGCCAGGAAAACGTACTGTCCCTGAGCAGAGGTGATATTCGCTTCTTCGACACGGCAGGCCGCGATATCACCTCGCGCCTGGATATTACCGAGTTGGACGACGGCTCGCTGCGCATCATGAACATCCCGAGTACTGCTCGCTTCGAGATAACCACTGACGAGCCGTTCGAAGCCCTGGAGTTCAAGGGGCTACATGACTGGTATGCATTCTCGCTGAGCGGTGACTTTGAATATTCCTGGCTTGAGAAGGGAGACCAGGGAGGAAGCAATGGCGGAGCCCTGACACTGCCGGTTGAAGGGGCCGATGGGGATGGAGACAGGGTCAACGGAAACCTTGAGTTGGCGTTGCCGTCTTCCGGATCGAGCACGAGAACCGCATCGGCTCGTAGCCTTGATACCAGCAACACAGATGATGGTGATAGTGAAATCTGGGCGGCTGGCGGTGCAGACACCATCGTGTTCCAGTCGGGAGATGAGGGAACATCAGCCAATCCATCCATGGATGTGGTGAATAACTTCACCCTTGGAGATACCGCGACAACTGCTGACGCGGATACTCTGGATCTATCCGATCTGCTCCACGACGCCAGCGAGGAGGATGTGTCTGACTACCTGCATGCAAGCCAGGACGAAGACAACACCGGTCTGTCGGTAAAGTCGGACGGTGGCATCGGGACCTCCGGTGCAGGTGCCGACCAGGTTATCACTCTGACCAACGTCAGCATGTCAGGATCGTCCAGCGACAACTTCCTCAACCAGCTAATTCAGGACGGACAGCTCAACATGGAGTAAACTAGACAGGTTCATGAACTAGCCCAGCAATCACTACGTGCCACTCGGTCCGACATCGAGTGGCGCGTCTCTGCTTATCGATCCACTGCTCTCTTTATCACGACCTGGCCACCCACGATCATTGCCTTCGCAATGCCGGGAACATCTTGCTTTGTAGAACTCCCCCCTTTCTGCCGATGCGTGAAGGCAGAACGATGCAGACCATCGTCCGATTCTCGGTAATGCTGCCGGCAAGGCTTCAGGCGAAGTGGAGCGACATATGGCAACCGTCGAATCCGGCCATGCCGCCAACCCGACAGCTTCTTATCCGCCCTGGCGCGGCATCGACAACGACGACAGACAGTACTTCGCCTTGATGCGGCGCCCGTCGGCCTGGTGATCTCACTGGTGGAAGGCAAATAGCCAGCGCACCGGATCGCATGCGCCCTAAAGCCCCTCATTGATGCTCTACTCGTGACTCAATGTACGCAATCAACGCTTTTTTTCCTGATACATTGTCACATCAACCATTACTTAAACCGCTTACAATATCGGCAGAAAATCACTCATCTTTTTCTTTTTTCCCACCGAATAAACCCCAAGCCATTGATTACACGGAAGCTTAACCCCCTCTCCTCTATCAATAGCCATACCCTCTCTGTGAGGACAAGAATGGATGCCTGGGTGCGGGGTCCCTTCCTTCAGCATACCCTCCATACTCGCCAGAGCATCGAGTTCCCGGCAAACAACCTCTACAGAACCCACCGTCAAGGACTTTTACCATGCGATCTGGCTTGGACAGTCTCGTTGCCGCGACCATCCTGTCGCCCCAATTCGAGGAAGAAAACGATATCAGCACCGTCGCCAAGGTGGATGAAGATGGGCTGCCCGGTGGTAATCTCGAAGGCCCGAGCGACCTTGGCGGGTCCGAGACGGTGGTCACCGGCACCATCCCCTACAGCTTTGGCAGCCTGGGGCCGGCAAGTTTCGCGCCTTTCTCGTGGTCATCCAGCGGCTTGCCAAGCCTGACATCCCGGGGCGAGGCACTGAAATACACCGTTTCCCCCAGCGGCAGGACCCTGGCAGCCAAGACCCTCGAGGGGCAAACCGTCTTGCACCTTACCGTTACCGATATCGATGCCGGGACCTATCGCCTTGCCTTGCGCGCACCGCTGGATCATCCCATCACGGGCAGCGAGGATGATCTGGCCTTTTCGGTCCAGTACACCATTCGCGACAAGCAGAACAATCAGGCTTCGGCACGGGTAGGCATCGTGGTTGACGATGACTCCCCGACAACTACCATCGATTCACCCGTCGCCGTGGACGCTGGCGACAGCGTGACCGGCTTCTGGCGCCAGCGCGGTGGCGCCGATGGCGTCGAATCCACCAAGGTGATCCTGGTCGGCAGCACCACCGAGTTCGATCTGGATCAAAGCATCTTTACCCCGAAGGGAAGCCTGACGGTCCACTCGGACGGCAGTTTCACCCTGGACGCCAGTCCCAGCGTCACCTCAGACGCAGAGCTGGTCTTTCAGATTGTCACCACCGATGGTGATGGCGATAGCGTCGCAAGCGAGGGTCGCATCAGCGTCAATGCATCACTGCTACCTGACGATCGCCCAACGACGCCCTTGAGTGATGACGACATTGCAACCGCATCGCCACTTGCCTTGCTCGATGAGGATGGCCTGCCAGGGGGCGAGCCCGGTGGAATCGGTGACATACCCGGCGAGGCAACCGTCGCCATGGGCAACCTCGGCTACGACTTTGGAGACGACGGCGCCGGAGACGTGGTCTGGGAAACCCACAACCTTCCTGATATCCGTTCCGGTGGCACAAGGATCGACTGGCAGCCAGGCGCTGAGGGCAAGCAGCTGACCGGACTCGACGCCGATGGCAGGACAGCACTTCACGTCGAGCTGCTGGACGTGGAGGACGGCACCTACCGCGTCACCCTGTCACGCCCGCTGGACCATGGTGGAGTCAACATCGAGGACAATCTGGATCTGAGTTTTGGCTACCGGATCACCGACAGCGACGGCGACAGCGCCCTGGGTGAGCTGCTAGTGCGCATCAACGATGACTCGCCGGTGAAGGGACGATCAAACCAGGACACTCCCGCAGCCGAGCCACTCGATATCGCCGAGCTTCTCGATGACAACGAGAGCGCTGGCAAACTCACTGACCGCGCCATCACTCCCTTTTTGGACGATGATGCGAATCCCTCGCCGACAGCGGCGCAGGCCTCTCTCGATAGCGTGATGGCTCCAGCGATCAACGACGATTTGCGCACTCTGCTGGAGGATACGACGATCCCTGCCGATATCTAAGGCGTGCACCAAAGGTGCTTAGGCTCATCGACCTTTCGAATTGTGACTGACACGCAGTCAGACCGCGCCCTGCAAGCAGATCAATCGAGCGGTCTCGACCGAGTAGTGCAGTCGGGAGCGCTTTCTAGCGAGCAGGGTCGACAGTATCCAGCCGACTCATCAGCAGCCTGAGGCCGCGCTCGAATTCCGCCTTGCCGCCGTAGGAAGGGTGACGCAGGGCGACGACCTCGCGCTCGGGAAAGGCAGCCTGGGCGGCCAGGGTGCCCTTTCGCCCTACCCCGGCCACCATCGTCGGCGTCGAGTGAGTAGTGACCAGCTGATCCAGCCGCCTGAGCCAGTCGATGCCTTCGCTCAGCTCTGCTGCGCGTGGCGCGCGGTTGCTGTGCGTCCGCGCTATCTGATGGGGGTGAAAGGGAAAGGCGTTCCACACCAGCGGGGTCATCCCAAGACGTGCGAAGCACTCCCAGGCGATGGTGGCGGTGGCTTCGCTGCCGCCCTCCGGTACCAGGGCGAGGTGCGGTCTCAGCGTCTCGATAAAGGGATGCTTACAAGAACGCAGTAGTGCCGGGCTCGACAACGGGATTCCCGTCTCGCCACCGCCCTTGAAGCCCAGTGCTTCGGCCACCAGCAGCAGTCTGGGCGGGCCAGCGGTGGTCGTTTCCCTGGTGTGTTCCAGCATCAGCTCGAGATAGGCCGTCAGGTTGTCGGCCAATGGCTTCTTGCGCCAGGGATTGGCAACGTCCGGCCCATCTGGCCGCCTGCGCAATCGCCTGACGAATGAACGAACGGTGGTCTGGCCCAAGCGCCCTGCTCCGCTGCTGATCGATCATGTAAAGAACGCGATGGGCCCGCACATCAGAGGCCCTGAACGACGTCGGGGCGCCCAAAAGGCGCCCCGACGATCCGATAGTGCTTTGCCTTAGCGCTCGCGCAGTACCTTGAGCATGCGCTTGAGCGGCTCTGCGGCGCCCCACAAAAGCTGGTCACCGACGCTGAAGGCGCTGAGGTACTCACCGCCCATGTTCAGCTTGCGCAGACGACCCACCGGGATGCTCAGGGTGCCGGTGGCAGCGGTCGGCGTCAGCCCATCGATGGTGGCGTCCTTGTCATTGGGGATGACCTTGACCCACTCATTGTGGCTCGCGATACGCTCCTCGATCTCGTCGAGCGGCACATCCTGCTTGAGCTTGATGGTGAACGCCTGACTGTGAGAGCGCATGGCGCCGATACGCACGCACAGACCGTCGATGGGGACCGGGCTGTCCTGGCGACCGAGAATCTTGTTGGTCTCGACGTAGCCCTTCCATTCCTCGCGGCTCTGGCCGTTGTCCAGCTTGGAATCGATCCACGGCAGCAGGCTGCCGGCCAGCGGCGCACCGAAGTTGTCGGTGGGGATGGCGCCAGTACGCATCGCCTCGGTGACCTTGCGGTCGATGTCGAGGATGGCGCTGGCCGGATCCTTGAGCTCGCTTGCCACGCTGTCACGCAGGCCGCCCATCTGGTTGAGCAGCTCGCGCATGTGCTTGGCGCCGGAGCCGGATGCGGCCTGATACGTCATGGAGGTCATCCACTCGATCATGTCCGCCTCGAACAACCCGCCGAGGCCCATCAGCATCAGGCTGACGGTGCAGTTGCCGCCGACGAAGGTGCGCGCACCGGCGTCGAGCTGAGCGTCGATCACCTTGCGGTTGACCGGGTCGAGCACGATGGTGGCGTCATCGCTCATGCGCAGGGTGCTGGCAGCGTCGATCCAGTAGCCCTTCCAGCCGGCACCGCGCAGGTCTTCGTAGACCTTCTTGGTGTAGTCGCCGCCCTGGCAGGTGATGATCACGTCCAGCGCCTTGAGCGCCTCGATGTCGAAGGCGTCCTTCAGCGGAGGCACGTCCACACCCACGTCGGGGCCGGCCTGACCGACCTGGGAGGTGGTGAAGAAGACCGGCTCGATGCCGTTGAAATCTCCATCTTCCACCATCCGCTGCATGAGCACGGAACCCACCATGCCACGCCAACCGACGAAACCGACTTTCAACATGTGAAGTCCTCCAGAAATCGAGTGAGGCAATCATTATACAGAAACCGGCAGCACCTTTCAGATGCCACCGGCACAGTCAGGATGGGCGACGCCCGATTGCCGGGCGCCAGCACCATTAACAAAGGCGTTAAAGCGCCGCCAGCACCGCATCCCCCATCTCACTGGTGGACACCTGGCGGGTGCCCGGATAGGCGATGTCGGCGGTGCGCAGGCCCTGATCCAGCACCTTGCCCACCGCAGCCTCGATGCGCTCGGCCATGGCCGGCTCGCTGAGCGAATAGCGCAGCATCATCGCCACCGAGAGGATGGTGGCCAGCGGATTGGCGACACCCTGGCCAGCGATATCCGGGGCGCTGCCGTGGCAAGGCTCGTACATGCCTTGGCCGCTTTCGTTGAGCGAGGCCGACGGCAGCATACCGATGGAGCCGGTCAGCATGGCGGCGGCGTCGGACAGGATGTCGCCGAACATGTTGCCGGTCACCACCACGTCGAACTGCTTGGGCGCGCGCACCAGCTGCATGGCGGCGTTGTCCACGTACATGTGCGACAGTTCCACGTCCGGGTACTCGGCGGACAGCCGCTCCATCACCTCGCGCCACAGGATGGTGACCTCCAGCACGTTGGCCTTGTCGACGCTGCAAAGCTTCTTGTCACGCTTGCGCGCCATCTCGAAGGCCACCCGGCCGATGCGCTCGATCTCGCTCTCGCTGTAGACGTAGGTGTTGAAGCCGACGCGCTCACCGTCACGCTCCTCGACGCCGCGCGGCTGGCCGAAGTAGATACCGCCGGTCAGCTCGCGCACGATCATGATATCGAGCCCGGACACCACCTCGGGCTTGAGGGTCGAGGCCTCGGCCAGCTGCGGATACAGGATGGCCGGGCGCAGGTTGCCGAACAGCCCCAGCTCCTTGCGCAGCCCCAGAAGCCCCTTCTCGGGTCGCTTGGAAAGGTCCTCGATGGTGTCCCACTGGGGGCCGCCTACGGCCCCCAGCAGGATGGCGTCCGCCGCACGCGCCTTGGCCAGGGTCTCCTCGGGCAAGGGCTCGCCGTGGACGTCATAGGCGCCGCCGCCTACCAGCGCTTCCTCCACGTCCACGTCGAGCCCCTTGGCCTTGAGCGCCTCGAGCACGCGGCTGGCCTGGGCGGTGATCTCGGGGCCGATGCCGTCACCGGGAAGGACAAGAATCTTGCGGGTCATGAGATGGGGTTCCTGAAAGCTGGCAGAAAGATGAAGATCGAGAGAATCGTAGGCCCCGCCATCGGGCGGGGCCAGCTGTCGATGAGAGACAGGTCTACGCCTTGGCCGGCTCGCGGAACAGCCAGGGGCGAGCGGTGCGATGACGCGCCTCGAAATCGGCGATGGCGGCCTCGTCCTTGAGGGTGATGCCGATATCGTCGAGGCCTTCAAGCAGGCAGTGCTTGCGGAAGGCGTCCACCTCGAACTCGAGGATCTCGCCGCCAGGGGTCACCACACGCTGGTGCTCGAGGTCGATATCGAGACGGTAGCCCTCGTTGGCCTCGACCTCGGCGAACAGCCGGTCGACCTGCTCTTCAGGCAGAGTAATCAGCAGGATGCCGTTCTTGAAGGCATTGTTGTAGAAGATATCGGCGAAACTCGGCGCGATGACCGCGCGGAAGCCGAAGTCCTCCAGCGCCCAGGGCGCGTGCTCACGGGAACTGCCGCAGCCGAAGTTGCGACGTGCCAGCAGCACCTGGGCTCCCTGATAACGCGGCTGATTGAGTACGAAATCCGGGTTCAGCGGGCGCTGACTGACGTCCTGACCGGGCTGGCCCTCGTCGAGGTAGCGCAGTTCATCGAACAGGTTGACGCCGAAGCCGGTACGCTTGATCGACTTCAGAAACTGCTTGGGGATGATCAGGTCGGTGTCGACGTTGGCCCGATCCATCGGCGCGACCAGACCCTCGAGGCGTTCGAACTTTTGCATGGCTCAGGCCTCCTGGCGAGCGGTGGTGGAATCAAACTGGCGCACATCGACGAAGTGGCCGGCGATGGCGGCAGCGGCGGCCATGGCAGGGCTGACCAGGTGGGTGCGACCACCGTAACCCTGACGCCCCTCGAAGTTGCGATTGGAGGTGGAGGCGCAGTGCTCGCCGGCACCGAGCTTGTCGGCGTTCATCGCCAGACACATGGAGCAGCCGGGCTCACGCCACTCGAAGCCGGCCTCGATGAACACCTTGTGGAGCCCTTCCTCCTCGGCCTGGCGCTTCACCAGACCGGAGCCCGGGACGACCATCGCCAGCTGGATGCTGTCGGCGACCTTGCGACCACGGGCCACCTTGGCCGCCTCACGCAGATCTTCGATGCGTGAGTTGGTGCAGGACCCGATGAACACCTTGTCGAGGCGGATATCGGTGATCTTCTGGCGCGGTGACAGCCCCATGTACTCAAGCGCCCGGGTGATGCCGGTGCGCGCGGTGTCGTCATCGGCCTCGGCGGGATCCGGGACCTCACCGCTGACACCGGTGACCATCTCGGGGCTGGTGCCCCAGCTGACCTGAGGCTCGATGGACGCAGCGTCCAGCGTCACCACCTTGTCGAACACGGCGTCGGCATCGGAGACCAGCTCGCGCCAGTCGGCCACGGCGGCGTCCCACTGCTCGCCGCTGGGGGCAAAGGGGCGCTCGGCCAGATACTCGATGGTGGTGTCGTCCACCGCGATCAGGCCGACTCGGGCTCCGGCCTCGATGGCCATGTTGCACACCGTCATGCGACCTTCCATCGACAGGCTCTCGATGGCGCTGCCGGCAAACTCGATGGCGTAGCCGGTGCCACCGGCGGTACCGATCTCGCCGATGATCGCCAGCACCACGTCCTTGGCGGTGACGCCCTCGCCCAGCTCGCCTTCGACGCGCACCTGCATGTTCTTCATCTTCTGCGCCAGCAGACACTGGGTGGCCAGCACGTGCTCGACCTCGGAGGTGCCGATGCCATGGGCCAAGGCGGCAAAGGCGCCGTGGGTAGCGGTATGGGAGTCACCACACACCACGGTCATGCCCGGCAGCGTCGCACCCTGCTCGGGGCCGACCACGTGGACGATGCCCTGGCGCGGGTCATTGATGCGAAACTCCTCGATACCGAAGGCCTCGCAGTTATCATCAAGCGTCTGCACCTGGATCAGTGATACCGGATCCTTGATCCCGCTGTTGCCCTCGGAACGTTCCTTCACGGTGGTCGGTACGTTGTGGTCCGGCGTCGCCAGGTTGGCGTCCAGCCGCCACGGCTTGCGCCCGGCCAGACGCAGACCTTCAAAGGCCTGGGGCGAGGTCACCTCGTGCAGCAGTTGACGATCGATATAGATCAGCGCGGTGCCATCATCGCGCTCCTTGACCAGGTGCTGCCGCCACAACTTGTCGTAGAGTGTCTGGCCTGCCATGCGGTGTCTCCTCCGGGGGCTTGGCTCCAGGCGCCACGCTGGCGGTGGGCCTGTCGGTCGTTCTGAAGCCGCCCCTCTCGATTGATCGAAAACGGTCGTTTGCCGGTCCCGCGGGCCTTGCCCGGGGATGGGATAGATCGAGTGTCGCGCCACTCGCCAATAAAATCAATTCATGTTATTTATTCAAACGATTCCCAAGTGGAATACATCATTACCCGGCAAACCGTCGCCACTTTTCCTCGTCATCCGCCCCGGGAGCACTGCCATGGATACCCAGAGCCTGCAGGCCTTTCTCGCCGTGGCCGACAGCGGCAGCTTCTCCCGCGCGGCGGAGCAGCTGCACCTCACCCAGCCGGCCGTCAGCAAGCGTATCGCCAGCCTGGAGGCGCTGACGCGCGCCCGCCTGTTCGACCGCATCGGCCGCCGCGTCAGTCTGACCGAAGCCGGACGGCTGCTGCTGCCGCGGGCACGCCAGATCCTGGTCATGGTCGACGACAGCCGCCGGGCCCTGAGCAACCTGAGCGACGAGGTCAGCGGCGAGTTGACCCTGGCCACCAGCCATCATATCGGACTGCACCGGCTGCCGCCGGTGTTGGGCAGCTACGTCAAGCGCTACCCGGAGGTGCGCCTCGACCTGCGCTTTCTCGACTCCGAGCAGGCCTACCAGGGCGTGCTGGACGGCGATATCGAGGTGGCCCTGGTGACCCTGTCAGCCCACCCCGACCCTCAGCTTCGCGCCACCAGAGTGTGGGTCGACGACATGACCTTCGTTGCCGCCCCGGAGCATCCGCTCGCGCGGGAGAGCCGCGTAACCCTGGCGACCCTGTGCGAGCATGACGCCCTGTTGCCGGGGCCACTGACCTTCACCCGCCAGCTGATCCTCGAGCGCCTGGCCAGGCACGGTCTGGCGCCGCGGGTGGGACAGTCGACCAACTATCTGGAAACCCTCAAGATGATGGCCACGGCAGGACTTGGCTGGAGTCTGCTGCCCGACCCCATGGTCGAGCGGGACATCGCCAGCCAAAGACTGGTCCGACTGGCCCTCGAGGAGCCTGCGATACAGCGCCCGCTCGGCTACCTGGTGCACCGCGACCGCACCCTGTCCAACGCCGCCCGCTCGCTGCTCGAATGCCTCGACCAGGAAGCCGTGGCAAACCCCGCCTCACCTTGAGCGCACCACCACAGGGACGTCTGAATGACCCGCATGCCTCTCCCTCCACCGCGACACCGCCTGGCCGGCGCACTGACGTTGGCGGGCCTGCTGACGCAGATCGCGGGCCTGTGCCTCGACGGACTGCCGAGCTGGAGCGTCAGCCTGCCCTTGTGGGCCGCCAGCCTGCTGATGTGGCCGGACATTCCCCGGCGTAATCAGTGGCAGGCCGGCGTGCTGGCGGTGCTGGGGCTTGCCTTTCTGGTGTTGGCGGTGGCGGGCTTCGACGCCACCCCTGACATCACCACCTTGCTCGATGGCAACGCCTTCGTGGTGGCCATGCTGGTAGGGGTGAGCTTTATCGCCTTGATCGGGCGCCCCTCGGAGGGGCCACCGAACAGCGAACCGGTGACCGGGCGCCGAGGTCTGGCCGGGACCTGGCTGGGGGTGCAGCTGCTCGGGGCCATCCTCAACCTGTCCGCAGTGTTCATGGTCGGCGATCGCCTGGAGCGCCGCGGTCGTCTGCTCGAGGTTCAACTACTGGGGCTCAACCGAGGGCTTTCCAGCGCCGCCATGTGGTCGCCGTTCTTCGCCGCCATGGGCGTGGCGGTCTCCCTGGCTCCATCGCTTGAATACACCACGGTGCTGGCCGCCGGACTGCCGCTGGCCTTTGCCGGCGGTCTCTACAGCGTGTTCGAACTGTCACGCCGCTTCGACGTCAGCGAGGTCCCCGGCTTTTCACTGTCCCCCCGCAGTCTGCTGATGCCGGCCAGCGTGGCCGGACTGGTGATGGTGTTTCACTACGTCATCACACCGTCTCTGACCATCGTCAGCATCATCACCTTCCTGATGCCGACACTGGCGCTGGCCGCCAACCTGGCCAGGGGCGCTGCAGCGACCCGTGAACGCCTTGTTCGCCACCTCCACTACCGACTGCCGGGCATGCGCGGCGAAATCACCCTGTTTCTGTGTGCGGGACTTCTGACCAAGGGACTCTCGATCCTGGTCGCCGCGGCCACCAACGGTGACTGGACGCTGTTTGCCGACTTTGGCGTGGGGCCCGCCATGCTGAGTTATGTGGCCATCGTTGCCAGCGCCATCGCCGGCTTGCACCCGATCATCGGCATCTCGGTGCTGGCCTCGATGCTGGATCTGGATGGCCCCCACCAGACCCTGTTCGGTTTCGTCGCCCTGGCGTCTTGGGGCGTGGGCACCGCCGTCGGCCCGCTGTCGGGCATCAACCTGTCACTGCAGGGGCGCTACGGGATCAGTGGCTATCGCATGATGAAGCACAATCTACACTACGCTCTGGTCATGTCGGCGCTGGTGCTGGTGGCGATCGCCTGCCTGGCTCAGGCCGTCTCGGTCTGAGCCGCACGCCAGACGATTGCCACCTGACATTGCGCCGACGTCGCGTTCGGCGGACGTCAGCCGACACGTCCAAAGTAGCGATGGCCGCATTGATGGCAGGGCTCGATGCGCTTGACCCCGTGCAATTCGACCACGGCGTCGCAGTGCACGCAGGACATGCGTCCCGGCGCCGCCAGTTCGCCGGCGGTGTAGTCGGCACGGGAGGCCTCGAGGTCGTCCTCGAGCTGCTCGCGCTCGATCACGCTGCGATCGGCGATCGACAAAAGCGAGTCGACCACCTTGCGCGACAGGATGGTCAGGTCGATGCCGAGCCAGCTGGCCACGCCCTCGCCGCCGGCAGCCAGGTAGCGGCGCATGTCCTTGAGATCACGTTCGACCCAGGCCCTGAGCAGCGCCAGTTCGTCCTTGGTGTACTCCTCGAGCTCCGCCTCGAACTCCACGGCGTCATCGAGATCCTTCTGCAGATTGTCCCAGGTGAGGTCCTCGGCCCCTTCCTTGAGCCGGGCCAATACCCGCTCATAGCCGTCGCGCAGACGATGTTCGCCGGACGAAGAATGTTGATCACTCATGACGGTGTCCTCCTTGAAGCAGACAAGGACCGCTCGGGGTAACCCGAACGGAACACTGGCGGCCCACCATAGCCGGACCCCGGGCTGCTGGGGTATCCTTGCGGGCATCATTGCCGCGCCGGTGACAGGGCCGCATCAACCTTGATTCTGCACAACCCTGCCGCCGGACGATACCCATACCCTGCGCGCCGCCTTGGGCGCGCCTTGATTGCAAGGTACTCGAAGACCGCGATGGACGCCCAGTACAAGCCCCACGAAATCGAACACGACGCCCAGCAGTTCTGGAATGAAAACCAGTGTTTCAAGGCGATCGAGGATCAGGATCGCGAGAAATTCTACTGCCTGTCGATGTTCCCCTACCCCAGCGGCAAGCTGCACATGGGGCATGTACGCAACTACACCATCGGCGACGTGGTCAGCCGCTTCCAGCGCATGCAGGGCAAGAACGTGATGCAGCCGATGGGCTGGGACGCTTTCGGCATGCCGGCGGAAAACGCCGCGATCAAGAACCAGGTACCGCCGGCCAAGTGGACCTACGAGAACATCGACTACATGCGTGCCCAGCTCAAGGCGCTGGGCTTCGCCTATGACTGGGATCGCGAGTTCGCCACCTGCGACAGCGACTATTACCGCTGGGAACAGTGGTTCTTCACCAAGCTGGTGGAAAAAGGCCTGGTCTACAAGAAGATGTCCACCGTCAACTGGGACCCGGTGGATCAGACCGTGCTGGCCAACGAGCAGGTCATCGACGGCTGTGGCTGGCGCTCCGGTGCGCCGGTGGAGCGCAAGGAAATCCCGTTGTGGTTCTTGAAGATCACCGACTACGCCGATGAGCTGCTGGCGGATCTGGACAAGGTCGAGTGGCCCGAGCAGGTCAAGACCATGCAGCGCAACTGGATCGGCAAGTCCAAGGGGGTCGAGCTGGCCTTCGACGTCGATGGCGACGAGCCGCTCAGGGTCTACACCACCCGTCCCGACACCCTGATGGGGGTGACCTACGTGGCGGTGGCCGCCGGCCACCCGCTGGCGATCAAGGCCGCCGAGGACAAGCCCGAACTCGCCGCCTTCCTCGAGGAGTGCTCCCACGGCGGCACCTCGGAAGCCGAGCTTGCGACCATGGAAAAACGCGGCATGGCCACCGGCTTCGAGGCCATCCACCCGCTGACCGGCGACCGTGTGCCGGTATATGTCGCCAACTTCGTGCTGATGGAATACGGCACCGGTGCGGTGATGGCGGTGCCCGGCCACGACCAGCGTGACTGGGAGTTCGCCACCAAGTATGACCTTCCGATCCGCGCGGTGATCGCCGACGCCGATGGCCAGGCCCCGGACCTGTCCCAGGGCGCCTGGGTCGAGCACGGCAGCCTGATCAACTCCGGCGAGTTTGACGGCCTCGACTTCCAGGCGGCCTTCGACGCCATCGCCAGCCGCCTCGAGCGCGACGGCCACGGCGAGGTCAAGACCAACTACCGCCTGCGCGACTGGGGCGTGGCCCGCCAGCGCTACTGGGGCGCGCCGATTCCGGTCAAGTACGGCCCCGAGGGCCAGACCGTGCCGCTCACCGACGACGAGCTGCCGGTGGCGCTGCCGCTGGAGGTCACCGTGGACGCTTCCGGCTCGCCGCTCAAGAAGATGCCGGAGTTCAGCGATCTGGGCGATGGCTGGACCCGCGAGACCGACACCTTCGACACCTTCATGGAGTCCTCCTGGTACTACGCGCGCTTCTGCTGCGCCGACAACCCGGAGGCCATGCTGGACGAGCGCGCCAACTACTGGCTGCCGGTGGATCTGTACATCGGTGGCATCGAGCACGCCATCCTCCACCTGCTCTACGCCCGCTTCTTCCACAAGCTGATGCGCGACTTCGGTCTGGTCGACTCCGACGAGCCGTTCCAGCGCCTGCTGACCCAGGGCATGGTGATCGCCGAGACCTTCTACCGCCCCGAGGCCAACGGCGGCAAGGAGTGGTTCAACCCCGCCGACGTCGAGGTCAAGCGTGACGACAAGGGACGCCCGCTCAGCGCCACCCTGATCAGCGATGGCCAGCCGGTGGAGATGGGCGGCATCGAGAAGATGTCGAAGTCCAAGAACAACGGCGTCGACCCCCAGGCCATGATCGATCGCTTCGGTGCCGACACCGTGCGCCTGTTCATGATGTTCGCCGCCCCCCCGGAGCAGTCACTGGAGTGGTCCGACTCCGGCGTCGAGGGCGCCCACCGCTTCCTCAAGCGGCTGTGGCGTCTGGTCGCCGAGCATCTGCAGGCCGGTACGCCGGCAGCGCTGGATGCCGCCGCCATCGCCTCGCTCGACGACGCCCAGCGCGAACTGCGCCGCAAGACCCACGAGACGATCAAGAAGGCCGGCGACGACATCGGCCGCCGCACCACCTTCAACACCGCCATCGCCGCGGTGATGGAGCTGACCAACGCCATCGCCAAGTTCGTCGATACCAGCCCTCAGGGCCTGGCGGTCAGCCGCGAGGCGATCGAGGCCTGCGTGCTGCTGCTGGCACCGATCACGCCCCACGCCTGCCACGCACTGTGGCGCTCACTGGGCCATGACGGCGCGGTCATCGATGCCACCTGGCCGGCGTTCGACGAAAGCGCCCTGGCGCGCGACAGCATCGAGCTGGTGGTGCAGGTCAACGGCAAGCTGCGCGCGCGCCTCGAGGTGCCCGCCGACGCCGACAAGGCCGCCGTCGAAGCGCTGGCACTGGCCAACGACAACGTCCAGCGCCATACCGACGGCAAGACCCTGCGCAAGGTGATCGTGGTGCCGGGCAAGCTGGTCAACATCGTCGCCAACTGACAGCTCGCGGCGGGCGTCTCGCCCGCCGCGTCAGACTGTCGGTGATACCAGGACATGATGCCGAAGGCTGTGCCTTCGGTTTTTCCCTCACGCTGGACAAGGAGTTCCCATGCAGCGTCGTCACTTCCTTGGTCTGACCCTGGCCTCCGGCGCCGCCCTGCTGCTCGCGGGCTGCGGCTTCCACCTGCGCGGCGTCGGCGGCGAGGTGCTGTCCCTGGACAGCCTGGCGCTCGACGGTGCCGACACCCCCTTCGCCGAGCAATTGACCAAGCGTCTGGAAAGCCTCGGCACCCGCGTCGACGAGACCGCGTCGCTGCGTCTCAACCTGGGTGGCGAAGACGTCAGCATCCGTCAGGTCGGCGTGCTCGACACCGGCTCTCAGGACCAGCAACTGGTGCTGCGGATTCCCTACTCGATCCAGCGCGCAAGCGATGGCGCCTACCTGGCCGATCGCCAGGCGGTGGAGGTGCTCGAAGAGTTCTCGATCACCGACGACAACCTGCTGTCCCAGGATGAGCTGCGCACGGATGCCCTGGAAAACGCCCGCCGCGAGGCCGTACGCCAGATGATCGACCGACTGCGCGCCATCGAGGAAGTCTGATTCACCCATGAAGGTCTTTGCCGACAAGCTGCCGGACGCGCTTTCCAAGTCCGTACCCCCTGTCATCATCGTCGCCGGTGATGAGCCTCTGCAGCACATGGAGGCCTGCGATCAGGTCCGGGCACGTGCGCGCGAGTCGGGCGTCGAGGAACGTGAGGTGCTCCACGTCGAGGCCAACTTCGCCTGGGGCCGCCTCACCGAGTCCGCGGCGAGCCTGTCGCTGTTCGCCTCGCGCAAGTTGATCGAGCTGCGTCTGGGCAGCGCCAAGCCGGGCCAGGAAGGCGGCAAGGCGCTCAAGGAGTACGCCGAACAGGCACAGGGCAGCGACAACATCCTGCTGGTCAGCTGCGCTAAGCTCGACGCCCGCGAGCAGAAGAGCGCCTGGTTCAAGGCGCTCGACAAGCTGGGGCTGTTCGTTCCGGTGTGGCCGGTCGACCCTTCCCGGCTGGGTTTCTGGCTGAGGGACCGCGCCCAGCGCCACGGTCTGTCGATGTCGCTGGACGCCGCCCGGCTGCTGGGTGAACGCACCGAGGGCAACCTTCTGGCCGCCGACCAGGAACTGCAGAAGCTGGCCTTGATGCTTCCTCCCGGCGCTCAGGTATCCCCCCGTGACGTCGCCGGAGGGGTCGAGAACAGTGCCCGCTACGACGTCTTCACTCTGGTCGATGCCTGCCTGAAAGCCGAGCGCGAGCGCGTCCTGCGTATCCTCGCGGGACTGGCCGCCGAGGGTACCGAGCCACCGATCATCCTGTGGGCCCTGACCCGCGAGATTCGCACCCTGCTGTCGCTGCATCAGCACCTGGACCAGGGCCAGAGCTTCGAGCACGCCTGCAAGGCCCAGAAGCCTCCGATCTTCGACCGTCGGCGCCCCGCCTACCAGGAAGCCATCCGTCGCCTGCCACTCAAGCGTCTGCACAAGCTTCTGATGTTCGCCCAACGCCTGGACCTGTCGATCAAGGGCGCAGCGGACCTGCCGCTGGAACAGGGCATTCAGGACCTGGCGCTGACCCTCGCTGGCGGTCGTGGACTGCTGGCAGAAATGGCCTGGTCCTATCGCGTGGCGCCGTAGCCGACGATTCGTCTTCCTTGCTCTCGCGTGATGTGGCCTGGCGTCACCCCTGTGACGCCAGGATGGGATAGGTCAGCCCGGCCAATGGGGGTATGACCCCGCACTGCGGGTACTCTGCGCATAGAATAGGGCAAGCACCTGCATCATTACCCCTTGGGCGCCCAGCGCGTCTGGTCGCCAGCGACCGCGAGTGCCCCCATCATGCCCCGTGTCTTCCCGCTGGTTCTGGCCGCCGGCGTCACCTTGCTTTCGACCGCCAGCGCCCTGCTGTTGCTCGGCTACCTGAGCCAGGTGCGCCAGCCCATGGGCGTTGTCCGCGACGCCCTCATCATCGAAACGGCACGGTCTCAGGAAAATGTGGCGAGCATCGCTTCACTCAAGCAGTTTGCCGGCATCGACAACTCGCCCCGGGCTCACGAGCTCACGCAAGTGGCCGATACCCTCCAACACCGTCTGCGGACGCTGGCGGGCACCGCCACGCGGCTGCCCACCTCCCAGAGGGACAGCGTGGTCGGCTACCTGCAACGTGCCGAGCACTCGATCAACCTGATCGCTCCGTCACCTCTCTCCGACACCACCGCAGACATCGCCGACACCTTGCCGGGGCTCGCTTCGACCATCGATGAGCTGGCCATCTATCTGATGGAGACCGAGTCGCACCAGCGCAAGCTCGATCGACGCCTGGCATTGGTGGCCACCATCCTGACGGCACTGGTACTGATGGTCGGCACGGTGCTGTTTGTCGCCCTGCTGCGCCTGGAACGCCACAGCAACGCGCTGCGCTATCTGGCGATGACCGACGACCTCACCCAGCTCTACAATCGTCGCCAGTGGCTCGACCAGGCCCCCCACCTGCTGGCCCTTCGGCGCCCGGCGGATAGTCCAGTGGCGCTGATGCTGCTGGATCTGGACAACTTCAAACGCATCAATGACGGCTACGGCCACCCCACCGGCGACAAGGTATTGAAGTCCTTCGGCGAGATGCTCAAGCGCGTGGCCAGGCGCAGCGATCTAGCGGCGCGTCTGGGGGGCGACGAGTTCGCCCTGCTGATGCCCCAGGCGGACGCCCGCAACGCCGAAACCGTCGGCGAGCGAATTCGCCACGAAACCGAGCACTTCGACCTGACCCAACCGGCGGCCGGCGCCAACCTTACGGTCAGTATCGGCATCGCCGTCTCAAGCCACGCCGATGACGACTTCTCCACCCTGTACCGGCGGGCCGACCAGGCGCTCTACCAGGCCAAGCATCAAGGACGCAATTGCATCCGCCTGGGCTAGAGAAACCAACAACCTGCATGAAATTCCTGTACCACCTTCGTTATACTCCTGTTGTCGCCAACGCATCCGGCGGGCAGGATGCCACTGGATGCATGTCGCCATCACCAAGGATCGAACAATTCCCGACACCATCAACAAGGAAGCCCCCATGACTTCACGACTGCGCCGCTTGCTGTGTACTGTTCTGATGCTGTGCCTGACCCTGGGTGCCGCCAGCGCCGGGGCCGCCACCTCGGTCCCGCTGGCCTCGACCAACGACGTGCTGGCCTCCCAGCAGAGCCAGGACGCCCGAGAACGCATCCATCAGGTACTGGCCCGCGATGACGTACGCCAGCAACTCGAACTCCAGGGCGTCGATCCCGGTGAGGTCGAGGACCGCGTAGCCGCCCTGTCCGACGCCGAAGCTCAGCAGATGGCCGACCAGCTCGACCAGATGCCCGCCGGCGCCAGCGTCATTGGCGTGCTGTTCGCGGTCTTCGTCATCCTGCTGGTCACCGACATCTTGGGTCTGACCGACGTCTACCCGTTCACCCGCTAAGGACATGCGCGTGATGCGCTCATTCGTCTCGAGCGCCCGCCTGGCGGGCGCTCTTTCGTTGGTGATGTGGCTCACGGCCTGTGCCAGCGCCCCCGAACTGGACCACAGCGTCACCGCTACGCTGCCCCAACGCCAGCTCCTCGAAGACGTCCCCTTTCACCCCCAGCGTGACTACCAGTGCGGCCCGGCCACACTGGCCATGGTGCTCAACCATGCAGGGGTCGACGTCGGCGTCGATCAACTGATCCCCGAAATCTACGTGCCCAGTCGCAAGGGCAGCTTCCAGCCCGAGATGCTGGCCGCCAGTCGCCGGCACGGGCGAATCCCGTTTACTCTGGCGCCACGCTTCGCCTCGCTGCTCGAAGAGGTCGATGCCGGCCGCGCGGTGGTGGTACTGCAGAACCTGTCGCTGCCGGCCTTCCCGCTGTGGCACTTCGCGGTGGTCAACGGCTACGATCTCGAGAGCGAAGAGGTATTGCTGCGCACCGGCGTCACCCGTCAGGATGCCACCGATTTCGGGCGTTTCGACGCCACCTGGCAACGTTCCGAGCGCTGGGCCTTCGTGGCACTGACGCCAGGAGAGCTGCCGGTGACGATTGCACCTGAGGCGGCCATCCAGGCCACCTCGGACTTCGAACGGGTCCAGGGGCCAGAGCAAAGCCTGCCGGCCTGGCAAGCCCTGGTCGATCGCTTTCCCGAGGAGGCCATGGGGCACTTCGCGCTGGCCAACGCCTACCATGCGGCGGGCCAGCCTGACGCGGCCATCGACGCCTGGCGCAGCGCTGTCGCCAAGGATCCGTCGCTGGCGCCGGCCTGGTTGAACCTGGGTCTCACCCTGGCGTCCCAAGGAGATGACGAAGGGGCTCGAGAAGCGCTCAGGCGTGCGGCTTCGCTTGACGGGCCCTGGCAGCAAAGCGCCAGGGAGGCGCTGAACGAACAGCAAGGAGGAGCTCGATGAGCTACGACATCGTGTTCAAGGGCGTCTACCAGGCGCCCGAGCCCGACGACGGCGCCCGAGTACTGGTCGACCGCCTGTGGCCCAGAGGACGCAGCCGCGAGTCCCTGGCGCTTACCGAGTGGTACCGGGAGGCCTCACCCAGCAATGCCCTGCGACGCCAGTATCAGCTCGAGGAGATCAGTTCCAGGGTCTTCGAGATTCGCTATCGCGGCGAGCTACGCGACCACCCCGACCGGCTGTATCCGCTGATGCGCCTGGCCCGGCGTGGCCGCTTGACGCTGGTGACCGCGGCACGCGATGTCGACAGCACCCATCTGCCCGAGCTGCGCCAGCGCCTGCTCGAGGCATTGCACCAGGAAGATCAGGAAGACGCCCTGCCCTCCTCGCCGCCTTGCTTTGCCCACGAGAGCGGCCACTAGAGCTCAGGCACCGGATCCAGCAGGCGCCAATAGTCCGACCCCAGACAAGAAAGGTGCCCAAGGGCACCTTTCTTGTCGGTCGTACTGGCCGGCTCAGAACACCCGGTTGAGGCCATTCTGGGCGGCCACCCGGTAGGCCTCGGCCATGGTCGGATAGTTGAAGGTGGTGTTGACGAAGTACTTCAGCGTATTCGCCTCCCCTTCCTGCTGCATGATCGCCTGGCCGATATGGACGATCTCCGAGGCCTGGTCGCCGAAGCAGTGGATGCCGTAGATCTCCAGGGTATCCTGATCGAACAGGATCTTGAGCATGCCGACGGTATCGCCGGTGATCTGGGCGCGGGCGGTGTCCTTGAAGAAGGCATGGCCGACCTCGTAAGGCACCTTGGCCTCGGTCAACTCGCGCTCGGTGCGACCAAAGGAGCTGATCTCGGGGATGGTGTAGATCCCGGTGGGCACCTCGGTGACGTAGCGGAATTCCCGGTCCAGCAGCTCGTCGCAGGCGTTCAGTCCCTGATCGTAGGCGGCGCTGGCGAGGCTCGGCCAGCCGACCACGTCTCCGGCGGCGTAAATGTGGGGCAGCGCCGTGCGATAGTGCTCGTCGACCTGCAGCTGCCCGCGGCCGTTGGCGGTGAGACCGATGTTCTCGAGGCCCAGCTGGTCGGTATTGCCGGTGCGGCCGTTGGCCCACAGGAAGGCGTCGGCACGCAGCCGCTTGCCCGACTTCAGATGCACCGTGACGCCGTTCTCATCGCCCTCGACGCGATCGTACTCCTCGTTGTGGCGGATCAACACACCATGCTTGCGCAGATGGTAGGACAGCGCATCGCTGATCTCGTCATCGAGGAAGGACAAGAGGCTGCCGCGGTTGTTGATCAGATCCACCTTGAGTCCGAGCCCGGAGAAGATCGAGGCGTACTCGCAGCCGATGACGCCGGCGCCGAAGATGATCAGAGTACGCGGGGTGTGCTGCAGACCAAGAATGGTATCGGAGCAGTAAATGCGAGGGTGGCGAAAATCGATGTCCGCTGGACGATAGGGCCGTGACCCCGTGGCGATGATCACCTTGTCGGCTACCAGTTCTTCCTGGTTTTCACCACTGCCCCTTACCATCAGGGTGTGTTCGTCCTTGAAGCGTGCGATCCCGTGATACAGGTCGATGCGATTACGGGCGTAGAAGTTGGTGCGCATGGACACCTGCTGATCGATGGTCACCCGGGAGCGTTCACGCACCTTGGGGAACGAGAACCAGCGCGGCTCGCCGATATCCCGGAACATGCTGTTGGTGTTGAACGACATGATCTGGCGGACCTGATGACGCAGCGCCTTGGAAGGGATGGTGCCCCAGTGGGTGCAATTGCCGCCGACCCGCGCCTGCTTTTCGACCACCGCGACCCGCTTGCCATGCTTGGCCGCATTGATCGCTGCGCTCTCGCCGGCGGGCCCGGTGCCGATCACCACCACGTCATAGTTGTGGACTGCCATCGTGTCTTCCTTCTCCTGGAAACCGACCCGGATGTGAGATGCCGGGCACTGCTTATCATGAGGACGGCGCCTCGAGAGGCGCCGTCATGGTCAGGGGGCGTCGATGCTGCCGCTCAGCGACGAGTCGCGTCGTAGCCCAGGTCCAGTCCGCGATTCTCGTCGGATTGGCGGCGCTGACTGGTGGCACGCTTCTTCGATTCTTCCTCGCACACCTCATCCTTGCCGCCGCAGATCTCGCAGCCATCCTTCAGGCCAAGCTGGTTGAGCCCGCCGCAGGAGCCGGCGATGGGCTTGCGGCCAAGAATGACACCGATCGCCATGGCGCCGATGATCAGCAGCATGGCACCGAAAACGATAAGGTAGATGGTCATGATGGACTCCTCGCTGGATGGGGCAGGATGGCTCTGGTCACTTTCTCGCGAACACTTTGTCGCGAACACCATCGCCTGCCTTTCTCCCATTGGACAGCGGTTGGACAAGAGATATCCCTGGGCGGAACAACGAATGGCCGTCGCCATACGCCCGAGGCGTTGAAGGTACCGACTCGACAAGGTCCCGTGTCCTCCCAGGACAGTCAGCGGGGCATTCTCGAGTCGGCGCGACAATTATGCCAGATCTCCTCTCGCGGCAAAATCACAAGGCGTACAAACCAACGAGCCCCGCACGGGGCGGGGCTCGCAAGGTGCCCTTGGGCACACGGACAGGCGCGTGATCAGCCGCCGAAGTCATCCAGCATGATGTTCTCGGGCTCGACGCCGAGATCCAGCAGCATCTTGATGACGGAGGCGTTCATCATGGGCGGCCCGCACATGTAGTACTCGCAGTCCTCGGGAGCCGGATGGTCCTTGAGGTACATGTCGTAGAGCACGTTGTGGATGAACCCGGTCGGCCCTTCCCAGTTGTCTTCCGGCTGGGGGTCGGACAGCGCCAGGTGCCAGTCGAAGTTCTCATGCTCCTCGGCCAGCTTGTCGTACTCTTCGTTGTAGAAGGTCTCGCGCCAGGAGCGTGCGCCGTACCAGAAGGTCATCTTGCGCTCGCTGTTCAGACGCTTCAGCTGGTCGAAGATGTGGCTGCGCATCGGCGCCATGCCGGCACCACCACCGATGAAGACCATCTCGGCGTCGGTGTCCTTGGCGAAGAACTCACCGAAGGGCCCCATCACCGTGACCTTGTCACCCGGCTTCAGGCTGAAGACGTAGGTGGACATCAGGCCAGGCGGGTGGCTGGAGTTGGGCGGAGGTGTCGCGATCCGGATGTTGAACTTGAGAATACCCTTCTCTTCCGGATAGTTGGCCATGGAGTAGGCACGAATGACCTCTTCGGTGTTCTTGTGCGAGACGTCGAACAGACCGAATTTTTCCCAGTCGCCGCGGTACTCTTCCTCGATATCGAAGTCGGAGAACTTGATGTCGTAGGCAGGTGCCACCAGCTGCACGTAGCCGCCGGCACGGAAGGCCACTTCCTCGCCTTCCGGCAGCTTCAGGTTCAGCTCCTTGATGAAGGTGGCGACGTTGGGGTTCTCGATGACCTCGCATTCCCACTTCTTGACGCCGAACACTTCCTCGGGGACCTGGATCTTCATGTCCTGCTTGACCGGTACCTGACAGGACAGACGCCAGCCGACCTTCTTCTCGCGCAGGGTGAAGTGGCTTTCCTCGGTGGGCAGGATCGAGCCGCCGCCCTCCTCGACCCGGCACTTGCACTGGGCGCAGGAGCCGCCGCCGCCACAGGCGGAGGACAGGAAGATGCCATTGGCCGCCAGGGTGTTGAGCAGCTTGCCGCCGGCCTGGGTGGTCAGGGTGTTCTCGGGATCGTCATTGATCTCGATGGTCACATCGCCCGAGCTCACGAGCTTGGAGCGGGCCGCCAGGATCACCGCCGTCAGACTGATGACGATGATGGTGAACATGACGACGCCGAGCACGATGACTGTTGTATCAACCATGTCGGTTTCCTATTGCTAGGGTTAGGGCCTGCACCGAGGGCTAGCGCCCCCGGTGCAGGGCACTCAGAGCTGGATGCCGGAGAAGGACATGAAGCCCAGGGACATCAGACCCACGGTGATGAAGGTGATGCCCAGTCCCTGCAGGGAAGCGGGCACATCGCTGTACTTCAGTTTCTCGCGGATACCGGCCAGGGCGGTGATCGCCAGCGCCCAGCCGACACCGGCGCCCAGGCCATAGACCACGGACTCACCGAAGTTGTAGCTGCGCTCGACCATGAACAGGGTGCCACCGAGGATGGCGCAGTTCACGGTGATCAGCGGCAGGAACACGCCGAGGGCGTTGTAGAGCGCCGGCACGAACTTGTCGAGGAACATCTCGAGGATCTGCACCAGTGCGGCGATGACGCCGATGTAGGACAGCAGACCCAGGAACGACAGGTCGATGTTCTCGGCACCGGCGATGCCGGTCCAGGACAGCGCGCCTTCCGCCAGCAGATACTCGAGGATCAGGTTGTTCACCGGCACGGTGATGGTCAGTACCGCTACCACCGCGATGCCCAGACCGATGGCCGAGGATACCTTCTTGGACACGGCCATGAAGGTACACATGCCCAGGAAGAACGCCAGTGCCATGTTCTCCACGAACACCGAGGCAACGAAAAGGCTCAGATAGTGTTCCATGTTACACGGCCTCCTTCGGCTGGGTGTTTTCCTTCATCACGAACTCGTTGTCCTCGACCTGCTCCGGGTTGAGGCTGCGCAGCACCCAGATGATCAGACCGATGATGAAGAAGGCGGACGGCGGCAGCAGCAGCAGGCCGTTGGGCACGTACCAGCCACCGTTCTGCACGGTTTCCAGGATGGTCACGCCGAACAGGCTGCCGGAGCCGAACAGCTCGCGGAAGAAGCCGACGGTCATCAGGATGAAGCCGTAGCCCAGACCGTTGCCGACACCGTCGAGGAACGACAGCGTCGGGGTGTTGGTCATGGCGAAGCCTTCGGCGCGGCCCATCACGATGCAGTTGGTGATGATCAGACCGACAAATACCGACAGCTGCTTGGACATCTCATAGGCAAAGGCCTTGAGGATCTGGTCCACCACGATCACCAACGAGGCGATAATGGTCATCTGCACGATGATACGGATGGAGGACGGAATGTGATTGCGGATCAGCGAGACGAACATGCTCGAGAACGCCGTCACGAAGATCACGGCCAGACTCATGACCAGCGAGACGCTGAGGCTCGAGGTCACCGCCAGCGCCGAACAGATACCGAGGATCTGCAGGGCGATGGGGTTGTTCTTGAAGATCGGCGTCAGGATGACGCCCTTGGGAGTCGGTGCAGACATCGTCAGGCTCCTTCGCTGTCGTCAGAGGGGCTGGCGTCGGCGCTGGCCTGGCTGTCCACGCCATCGCGGAAGCGCGCCAGGTAGTGACCGAAGCCTTCCTCGCTCAGCCAGAATTGCACCAGCTTGGTCACGCCGCGGCTGGTCAGAGACGCGCCGGACAGGGCGTCGACCTCGGTGGACTCGCTGGCACCACCCTTCACCAGCTGGATGGCCGGCTCCATGGTGTCGCTCGAGGCGTAGATTTCCTTGCCTTCCCACTGCGCCTTCCAGCGCGGGTTGTCGACCTCGCCACCCAGGCCAGGTGTCTCGGCGTGGGAATAGAAGGTGATCCCGCCGATGGTATTGCCGTCACCCTGCACAGACAGGTAGCCGCGCATCAGGCCCCACAGGCCCTGGCCACGAATCGGCAGCACGATCTGCTCGGGGTTGTTCTCGTCACCGACCAGATAGATGGTGGAGTACTGCTCCTGACGGCCGAGACCGGCGATGTCCTTCTCCCCGGACAGGGTGCGCGACTGGGCCGGATCCTTGGCGGCCTGGAAGCCGTCATAGGTCTCGGGATCGACCTCATCGGTGTACTCCCCGGTGTCGAGATCGACGACCTTGGCGGTCACCGCCTGGGAGAACTCCTTGCCGACGTCCATGCCCGGTTCGTACAGGTCGGCCACGGCCAGGATGTTGGACTTGCGGTCCAGCTCCTGGTTGCGCTCCTGGCGCGCCTTGAGTCCCACCGCCGCCGTCGACACGATGATCGAGCAGACGATACACAGGGAGAAGGCGACCGTCAGGATCTTCTTGATGGAGTTGTTACCTTGTGCCATCAGGCGGTCTCCTCGGCCACGACAGCGGTGCGCTTGGCGCGACGCTTGATGTTGGCCTGAACAAAGAAGTGATCGATGAGCGGCGCGAACAGGTTGGCGAACAGGATCGCCAGCATGATGCCCTCGGGGAAGGCCGGGTTGACCACACGGATCAGTACCGTCATCACACCGATCAGGGCGCCGAAGATGAAGCGACCCGGGTTGGTCATGGATGCCGATACGGGATCGGTGGCCATGAACACCATGCCGAAGGCGAAGCCACCCACCACCAGGTGCCAGTACCAGGGCATGGCGAACATGGCGTTGGTGTCGGAGCCGATCAGGTTGAGAATGGAGCTCATCGCTACCATGCCGAGGAACACGCCGGCGACGATCCGCCACGAGGCGATCTTCATGCCGATCAGCACCACCGCCCCGATCAGGATGGCAAGTGTCGAGGTCTCACCCACGGAGCCGGGAATGAAGCCAAGGAAGGCGTCCCACCAGCTGTACTGGTCCTGCAGTGCGGCCATACCGCTCTGGTAGGCGGTAGACAGCGGCGTCGCGCCGGTGAAGCCATCGGCGGCGACCCACACGGCATCACCGGAGATCTGCGCCGGATAGGCGAAGTACAGGAAGGCACGACCGGTCAGCGCCGGGTTGAGGAAGTTCTTGCCGGTACCACCAAAGATTTCCTTGCCGATCACCACACCGAAGGTGATGCCGAGCGCCACCTGCCACAGCGGGATGGTAGCCGGCAGGATCAGGGCGTAGAGCACCGAGGTGACGAAGAAGCCTTCATTGACCTCGTGGCCGCGCTTGATCGCGAACAGCACTTCCCAGAAGCCACCGATGACGAAGGTCACCAGGTAGATCGGGAGGAAGTAGGTAGCGCCCAGCACGAAGTTGGACCACAGGCTGCCGGCATCGTGGCCACCGGCGAAGGTCAGCAGGATCATCTCGCGCCAGCCGCCCATGGAGTCGTAACCCGCGGCGATGGCCTCGTTGGCCTGCCAGCCAGCGTTCCACATGCCGAAGAACATGGCCGGGAAGGTGCAGAACCACACCGTGATCATCATGCGCTTGAGGTCGATGCCGTCACGCACGTGAGCCGTGGTCTTGGTCACGCTGGGAGGCGCATAGAAGATAGTGTCCACCGCCTCGTACAGCGGATAGAACTTCTCGTACTTGCCACCCTTGTGAAAGTGCGGCTCGAGATTGTCGAGTGTCTGTCGAATACCCATCATCAGGCCTCTTTCTCGATCATGGTGAGGTTGTCACGCAGGATGGGACCGTACTCATACTTGCCGGGGCACACGTAGGTGCACAGCGCCAGGTCTTCTTCATCCAGCTCGAGGCAGCCGAGTTCCATCGCCGACTCGATGTCGCCGACGATCAGCGAACGCAAGAGCTGCGTGGGCATGATGTCCAGCGGCATCACCTTTTCATACGCACCCACCGGCACCATGGCGCGCTCGGAGCCATTGGTCGAGGTGGTCGGCGCATAGTCGCGCAGGCCCTTCAGGCTCGACAGGTAGATACCCAGTACCGAGTGACGATTGGCACCCGGCGACAACCAGCCCATGAAGGCACGCTTGTTGCCCTCTTCCAGCAGGGTGATCTGGTTGTGGAAGCGGCCCAGGTAGCGCAGGCTGCCTTCGGCGGTGAAGCCGGAGAACACGCCTCCGCTGATGACGCGGGTGTCATCGGCAGACTTGATCTCGTGATCCAGCAGCTCGTCAGTGCTGGCACCCACACGGGTACGCACCAGACGCGGACGCTCGGCACGCGGGCCGCCAACGGCGACCACTCGGCTCAGATCCAGCTTGCCTTCACTGAACAGCTTGCCAAAGGCGATCACGTCCTGATAGCCGATGTGCCAGACGCGACGCTGCAGCGACACCGGGGACAGGAAGTGAATGTGGGTACCGACCAGGCCCGCAGGATGGGGACCGGCGAAGCTCTCGTGGTGGACGCCCTTGACCTTGGTGCCCGGAATCTGGGCATCGGTGGCGGTGCACAGGAACACCTTGCCCTCGGTCAGTCGTCCCAGCACCTTGAGGCCGTCCTCGAACGCCTCGGCCTGCTCGTTGATGACCAGCGACGGATCGGCGGCCAGCGGCTGGGTGTCGATGGCGGTGACGAAGATGTCGGTGGGTACGGCGTCGGGCGCCGGGGTACGCGAGAACGGGCGAGTGCGCAGCGCGGTCCACAGACCAGACTCCACCAGTTGGTCGACCACGGTCTGACGTTCGAGGGACTCGAGCGCATCGCGGCCATGAGCCGTGAAGGACTCGGCCTCGGCGCTGTCGTCGACCTCGATCACCACCGACAGGAGCCTGCGCTTTTCCCCGCGATTGATCGCCACTACTTCACCCGAGGCCGGCGAGGTAAAGCGCACGCCCTCGATCTTCTTGTCGGTGAACAGTAATTGGCCCAGCTTGACCTTGTCCCCCTCCTTGACCTCCATGGTCGGCTTCATGCCGATATAGTCGGTCCCCAGGAGCGCCACGTGGCGCACCGGTCGCGCATCCTCGATACGCTGCTCCGGCGCTCCCGTGATGGGGAGATCCAGGCCTTTCTTGACTTCGATCATAGACTCGCCCAGTTGATGGATCGTAGATAATGGACGGAGGTTCGGTGGAAATGAGAGGAATTCTTGTTATAAGCCACGCATCACCAGTCACGCCGAGGCGACATCGAACCACCCCGAAAAATCCCCAGCATTATAAAGACAAGCCAGTGGATTGACCACATGATCGAACGTCGCAGAACTGCGTGATTCTGCAAAACCGCTTCCATCCCAAACAGAAAAACCCCTTGCCAAACAAGGTTGGCAAGGGGTATTCGAACTACCTCAACGCGAGACTCTCGCCCCGCTCGGCACGGACTAGGCGTGACGCGGCAGCTTACAGAAGGCCACGTTGGAGATCTGCTGCAGGATACGAATCACCTGGCAGCTGTAGCCGAACTCGTTGTCGTACCACACATAGACCACCGCGTGGCGGCCCTGGGCGATGGTCGCCTTGGCGTCGACGATGCCGGCGTGACGGTTGCCGACGAAGTCGGTGGAGACCACCTCCGGCGAGTCGACGAAGTCGATCTGCTTCTGGAAGGCCGAGTCGATGGACATGCGGCGCAGGTAGTCGTTGAGCGACTCGGCGTCGGTCTCGCGCTCGAGCGACAGGTTGAGGATCGCCATCGACACATTGGGCGTCGGCACGCGGATGGCGTTGCCGGTCAGCTTGCCACCCAGCTCCGGCAGTGCCTTGGAAACCGCCTTGGCGGCACCGGTCTCGGTCAGCACCATGTTCAGCGGTGCGCTGCGTCCGCGACGGTCACCCTTGTGGTAGTTGTCGATCAGGTTCTGATCGTTGGTGTAGGAGTGAACGGTCTCGACGTGGCCATGCTCGATGCCGTATTCGTCGTTCATCACCTTCAATACCGGCACGATGGCGTTGGTGGTGCAGGACGCCGCGGAGATGATGCGATCATCCTGGGTGATGTCGCCATGATTGATGCCATAGACGATGTTTTTCAGGTCGCCCTTGCCCGGGGCGGTCAGCAGCGCCTTGGACACGCCCTTGCACTCCAGGTGCTGACCGAGGCCAGCCTCGTCGCGCCAGATACCGGTGTTGTCGACCACCACGGCGTTGTTGATGCCGTAGGCGGTGTAGTCGACATCGCTCGGCGAATCGGCGTAGATGACCTGGATCACGTTGCCGTTGGCGGTCAGGGTGCGGGTCTCCGGGCACACGCTGATGGTGCCGTCGAAGGGACCGTGAACGCTGTCACGACGCAGCAGGCTGGCGCGCTTTTCCAGATCCTTGGCGATATCGCCACGACCGCGCACCACGATGGCCTTGAGGCGCAGCAGGTTGCCGCCACCGGCCTTCTCGATCAGCACGCGGGCCAGGATCCGGCCGATCCGGCCGAAGCCGTAGAGCACAACGTCCTTGGGCTCGCCATTGCCGGCGTCAGGATCGTGACAGTCGACGATCTCGGCCAGCTGCTCGCGCATGAACGCCAGCGCATCGCCACCGCCCTGCTTCTTGAATGCCACACCCAGCTTGCCCACATCGACGTGAGCCGGCCCCAGATTCAGCTGGGTCATCGCCTGCACCAGCGGGAAGGTATCCTGCACCGACAACTCGGTACCTTCGATCTTCCTGACGAAACGATGGTCCTTGAGGATGCGGATGACGCTGCGGTTGAACAGCGAACGTCCGAACATGGTGGTGACCACGTTATTGCGACGATACAGGCTGCCGATCAGCGGGATCATCTGCTCGGCCACGGCCTGGTTGTCGTGCCATTGCTGGAAGACGATATCGGGTTGCTGGCTCACGAGAGACCTCTAAGTCTGATGGGGAAACGAGCGTATTATCAGCCCCCCCCTTGAAAGGGGCAATGACTGTATGGTCGCACCTCCTGTAGGCCCGTTACACAAATCGCGGTTTGACTACATGAGCGAGATCGGGCTGGTATGATGCCTGCTCGACCTCTGAACGCCAGCGAAACGACATCCTCTATGCCTACCTTTTCGCCGCTCGATCCGCCGCATCCCCAGGGCGCCCGTGACACCCTGTACCTCACCACGCCCGCCGGCAGCGCCAGCGCCCTGGCGCTTTCGCGCCTGGCTGCCGACGCGCCACTGCTGGTGATTACCCAGGATACCGCCGAGGCACTGAGGCTCGAGAACGAACTGGCCTTCTATGCCGACGTGCCGGTACTGCCCTTCCCCGACTGGGAGACGCTGCCCTACGACAGCTTTTCGCCCCATCAGGACATCGTCTCGTCGCGGCTGCGCACCCTCCGGCATCTGCAGGATGGTGTGCACGGCATCGTGCTGGTACCGATCAATACCCTGATGCAGCGTCTGCCGCCCGTGGACTATATCGCCGGACGGGTGCTGACCCTGGAGGTCGGCGCCACCCTGCAACGGGAGACCTTCCGCGAACAGCTGTCACGGGCGGGCTACCGGGCGGTGGAGACCGTCTTCGAGCCGGGTGAATACGCCCTGCGTGGCGCCCTGATCGATCTCTTTCCCATGGGCAGCGACCATCCGCTTCGCATCGACCTGTTCGACGACGAGATCGACACCCTCAGGAGCTTCGACCCCGACACCCAGCGCAGCCTAGACAAGGTCGAGCGGATCGACCTGCTGCCGGCGCACGAGTATTCGCTGTCACGCTCGGCCATCGCCTGCTTTCGTGAAGGCTTCGAGACCCTGTTCGACGTCGACCCACGCCAGTGCCCGCTTTATGTCGATGCGCTGAAGGGCATCCCCTCACCCGGACTCGAGCAGTATCTGCCGTTGTTCTTCGAGGCCACCGCTTCACTGTTCGACCATCTGCCCGCGGACACCCGCGTCGCCCTGATGTCCGGCTGCCGCGAAGCCGCCGAGCACCACTGGCAGGCGATCACCAGCCGCTACGAAAATCTCGGCGTCGATCCGACCCGCCCCCTGCTGCCGCCCCACCGTGCCTTCATCCCGGAAGCGGAACTGTTCGGGCTGATCAAGACCCACCCCAGGGTCGAGCTGACAGCAGACAGCGAGCATCCCCACGCCCATCCCTCGGATGCCAGCGACGCCCCCCAGGTGGCGATCAATGCCAGGGCAAAGGATCCGCTGGCGGCGCTCAGGGGCTTTCTGAACGAGCACGCAGAGCGCCGGGTGCTGTTCGTGGCCGAGTCCCGTGGGCGTCGGGAAGCGCTGGAGGAGACCCTGGCCCCCGCTACCGGTGCACTGGACGCCGCGGACGGATTTTCCGACTTCCTCGCCGGCAGCTCTCGCCTGGCCATCGCCGAGGGGCAGCTCTCCAGCGGCCTGTCGCTCGGCTCCCCCGCGGTCAGTGTGATCACCGAGACGGAACTGTTCGGCGAGATCGTGCGCCAGACCCGCCGCCAGGCCAAGGCCACCGACGACAACGAACTCGCCGTACGCCATCTTTCCGAACTCAAGGTCGGCGCCCCGGTGGTCCACCAGTCCCATGGCGTCGGCCGCTACCGCGGGCTGGAAACGCTGGAAGCCGGCGGCCAGGCGGCCGAATTCGTCAGCCTCGAGTACGCCGACGGCGCCAAGCTCTACGTGCCGGTGGACAGCCTGCACCTTATTTCCCGCTACGCCGGTGCCGACGATGAACTGGCACCGCTGCATCGACTGGGCTCGGAACAGTGGGAAAAGGCCAAGCGCAAGGCCGCCGAGAAGATCCGCGATACCGCCGCCGAGCTGCTCGACATCTATGCCCGCCGCGAGGCCCGTGAAGGCTTCGCCTGTGCCGCCCCGGATGAGGAGTACGCTCGCTTCGTCGCCAACTTCCCGTTCGAGGAGACGCCGGATCAGCGGGTCACCATCCAGGCGGTGATCCAGGACATGACCGCACCGCGCCCGATGGACCGTGTCGTCTGCGGCGACGTCGGCTTCGGCAAGACCGAGGTCGCCATGCGTGCCGCCTTTCTTGCGGTACAGTCCGGTCGCCAGGTGGTGGTGCTGGTGCCGACCACCCTGCTCGCCCGCCAGCATTTCGAGAACTTCCGTGACCGCTTCGCCGACACCGCGGTGGATATCGAGCTGCTGTCCCGCTTCACCAGCAGCGGCAGTCAGACAGACACCCTCAAGCGCGTTCGCGAGGGCAAGGTCGATATCGTCATCGGCACCCACAAGCTGCTGTCACGGAAGCTCGACTTTCCGGAATTGGGACTGGTCATCATCGATGAAGAACATCGCTTCGGCGTGTCCCAGAAGGAAAGGCTCAAGACGCTGCGTGCCGAGGTCGACGTACTGACCATGACCGCCACACCGATCCCGCGCACGCTCAACATGGCCATGAGCGGTATCCGCGACCTGTCGATCATCGCCACCCCACCGGCCAGACGCCTGTCGGTGAAGACCTTCGTCCAGCAGCGGGAAGAAGCTGTGATAAAGGAGGCGATCCTGCGCGAGATCCTGCGTGGCGGCCAGGTCTACTACCTGCACAACGAGGTCAAGACCATCGAGAGCGCCGCCGAGAAGGTCCGCGAACTGGTGCCCGACGCCCGCGTCGCGGTGGCCCATGGGCAGCTGCCCGAGCGCTCGCTGGAACGGGTGATGTCCGACTTCTATCACAAGCGCTTCAACGTGCTGGTGTGCTCGACCATCATCGAGACCGGCATCGACGTGCCCAGCGCCAACACCATCATCATCGAGCGTGCCGACAAGTTCGGACTGGCCCAGCTCCACCAGCTGCGCGGCCGGGTAGGCCGCAGCCACCACCAGGCCTACGCCTACCTGCTGGCGCCGCCGCCTCGCTCGATCACCCGAGACGCGGTCAAGCGCCTCGAGGCGATCGGCCAGGCCGAGGACCTGGGCGCTGGTTTCACCCTGGCCAGCCACGACATGGAAATCCGCGGCGCCGGCGAACTGCTGGGCGACGAACAGAGCGGCCAGATGGAAGCGGTGGGCTACAGCCTCTATATGGAGATGCTCGACCGGGCGGTGAAGGCCATCCGTGAAGGCCGCACCCCGAATATCGAGGCACCGCTGCAGGAAGGCGTCGAGATCAGCCTAAATCTGCCAGCGCTGATTCCCGACGACTATCTCCCCGATGTCCAGCAGCGTCTGGTGATGTACAAGCGCATCGCCAACGCCGACAACGAGGCCGAGCTCAAGGAACTGCGTGTGGAGATGATCGATCGCTTCGGACTGCTGCCCGCCCCGGTCAAGACGCTGCTGCGCCAGACCCGCCTCAGGCAGCGTGCCGAAAGGCTCGGTATCGTGCGCCTGGAAGCGGGCGCCGAGCGCGGGCGCGTGCTGTTCGGCGGCCAGACCGCGGTGGATCCACTGACGCTGGTGGGGCTGATCCAGGGGGCGCCGGAACGCTATCGACTGGAGGGCGCCGAGACCCTGCGCTTCCAGGCCGACATGGCCGTCGAGGAGACCCGCTTCGAGGCCGTCGAGGCGCTGCTGGACCAACTCAATCGAAAGACTCAGGCGGCCTGAGCCATCCCTTGCAAGGGACTGGCGCAACGCCGCATTAGCGGGCAATCTATGTACATAGGACACCGCAAATTCCGGCCGGGTTATCCCCGGCTTTCACCCATTATCGAGACTGCTGCAATGACTTCGACTTCACTTCGCCGGCCACTCGTCCGCCTCGCCACCCTGTGTGGCGTTGTGGGCGCGCTGGCGGCACCTCTGGCGGCGGCCGACGACCTGCCCCGGGGCCACTACCTGCTGCCCGAAGAAGGCGACCTGATCGGTGAGGTCTACACCGTCGAAGCCGACGAGGAAGACACCCTCATTGATATCGGACACGAGCACGGCATCGGCTTCAACGCCATCACCCGAGCCAACCCCGACATCAGCATCTGGTATCCCGGCGAGGGTACCGAAGTGACCATCCCGGCCCAGTTCATCCTGCCCGATGCACCGCGCAACGGCATCGTGGTCAACGTGGCCGAGATGCGCCTCTACTACTACCCGCCGGCCAAGGAAGGCGAGCCGCGTACCGTGCAGACCTACCCGATCGCCGTGGGCCGCATGGACTGGAAGACGCCGCTGGGCTCCACCACCATCACCCAGATGGTCAAGAATCCGTCCTGGTATCCTCCTGCCTCCATTCGCCGCGAACACGCCGAGGCCGGCGACCCCTTGCCCGGCGTGGTGCCGCCCGGACCCGACAACCCCATGGGCACGCGCAAGATGCGCCTGGGCATCCCCGGCTACCTGATCCACGGCACTAACAAGCCCGAGGGCGTCGGCATGCGCGTCACCCACGGCTGCATCCGCATGCTGCCCGACGATGTCGAGAATCTGTTCGATCAAGTCGCGGTGGGCACTCCTGTCCGACTGGTCAACGAACCGCTCAAGCTCGGCTGGTCCGACGAGCACCTCTATGTCCAGGCCTACCCCTACCTCGACGAGGAAGAAGGCGCGCCGATCGAGGACATGACCGCCGCTATCGAGGAGGTCGAGGCCGCCGTCAAGGACAAGGACTACGACGTCGACTTTGCGCGCCTGCGTAGCGCCATGGAGACGCCCAGCGGCCTTCCGGTCGCCATGCAGACCACCACCCCGGCAGAACCCAAGCCGCTGCCTGGCAGCCTCTATGACCATATCGAGTTGATCGCCGACGAGCCTGCCCTGCTGGGACAGGTCAGCCACGAAGGCTGAACCGGCGACCACAGGCATCACATCAAGCACGTGACGTGCACGGCGCCCCGACAGGGGCGCCTTTTTTTGGCGCCATCATTTCCAGCGGAGGCCTTGTCGGCATGGTGGCGACACCATGATCCAGCTCAAACGACGCATCCGCAGCAGTCAGTGGTCAGGCAGAGGAGAGGCAGCCGTCAGGCAGAGGAGAGGCAGCCGTCAGGCAGAGGAGAGGCAGCCGTCAGGAGACAAGCGACAGGACAGGCAGCCAGACAGGCAGCCATCAGATGAAGGAACAGGCAGCGGTCAGACGATTGACTGGCAGCTCCCGCCCACCATCAATCGTCATGCAATGATCACACGCCACAAACGACTGAGGCCCCACCTTTCGGTGGGGCCTCAGCCTATCGTTTCATGACCTGGACGACCTGATTTCGATGAAACCCTGACGTCCTGTCGGTCAATCCCGCGAACGGGATGCGAAACGATTACTTGCGCATGGAGCGCTCGAACATGCGGTTCATCTCTTCGCGGTTCTGCTGAGACAGCTGCAGGGCCGCTTGAGCGTCACGCTGTGCCTGGTTGGCAGTGTTCTGAGCCTGAGTGGCGATGCTGCGAGCTTCTGCAGCGTCGGCCTGAGCGGACTCAGCGGTCATGCGGACTTCTTCCAGAGCGCTGGAAGAAGCACAGCCAGCCAGAACGGCCAGAGAAGCGGCGGCGGCGGTCAGCTTCAGGGTAGTCTTCAGAGTCATGGTGTTCTCCTTGAGTCTTCCTTGGTACTGCGTTGGTGACAGTAACATACCCGATCAGGGTATGTATCCATCAGGCTTCCTGCAAAGGCAGGCCTTTCTTGCAGCGACTTGTGCTGCTAAGCACAGGAGTCAAACGCTGTTTTATAATACACAACGGCGCTTGTCCATAGTCTTGAACGTCCCTTGCGCCCCTAAAGACTAGCGGATGACGACGCGAGTGCCAACATCAATCAAGCCGGAAAGTTCCCGAATTTCATGATTGGTCACGGCGACACATCCGTTGGTCCAGTCAAAGTTGCGATGGATGTCCATGTCTCCATCGCCGACTCCGTGTATGCCGATATAACCGCCCAGGATCGTCTGCTGGGGCGGGCTACGATGCCGGCGATAGTAGTCGAAATAGTCGTCGTAATCCTGCTGACTGTACAGCCCCGTCTCCAGCGCCATCCTGGCGTGGGTGGGCGTCGGATAGTCCAGGCCGATGAAGATGTCGAACTTGCTGTCGAAGTTGAAGCGATTGACGTGGAACTCGCCTCTTGGCGTGGTCTTGTCGCCCATGACCCGCTGGGACTTGGCGCCCCCTCTACCGACCGAAATCGGTGAGTATCGAGCCAGCTCCACCCCCCCGCGATACACCGTCAGGCGAGACTCCTGGTTATCGATCAGGACCCAGATCTCGCTGGAGGAGTCCGGGACAATGGCACGGCGAAGCTGGTCCTCCACCATGTCCATGCTGGCACTGACACCCAGAGGGAGTAGCAGCATGGCACCAAGTATCATTTGGATGAAACGGCGACGTTGACTCTGGGCGAACATGGATAAACTCACTGTGAATAAACGAAAACATCTGTGACGCAGTGTAATCCCGATTCTGCGGAACTTCACGCGGAACCTGGCCGATTTCACGGCAGGCAAACGAGCTCTGTCGCAGCTATCAAACGACGGCGCACAGAAGCGTCGCCGGCCGACGACACTCTGCCTTTACCATTCCTCACTGGTCTGGCGTAAGGCGGCGATCTCGACCTTGGCCGCCTCGAGGCAATGCTGCAATTCCTGCCCCAGATCCGCCTGCCGGTCCACGGCAATTACCCCGGACAATGCCGGCGAGCGAGGTCGACTCGCACCTTCATCGCCATGCAGCGCCTCGAGATGACCGATGACACGGTATAGCCAACTGCTGCCGTCGCGGGCCAGCTCACGTAGCCGATGAACCTCGGCCACGGCGGGTGGGTCATCACCCAGCAACAGGCTTCGCCAGTCATGTTCCGCCAGATGAGCGTGCTCGCAGACGTCGCGCAGCAGGGCGTCGATCGCCAGCTCGAACAACGCCAGGGCGCCTTCCTCGCTGGCCCTCTTTCTGGCGCCCTGGTGCTCGTCATCACCCGGCGCCACGTCCAGCAGCAACTGCGCCTGATACAACAACTGATTGGTGCGGGCCCGCGGTGTCACTTGCGCTTGTCCTCCACCACCCACTTGTTACCGTCCCAGCTCGCCTTCCAGCCACTGGCCTTGCCATTGTCGCCGTCGGTCATCACGAACTGCTCCTTGAGCTTGCGCGAGAAACGAATCTGAGCCGGGCGCCCATCCGGGTCCTGGTCCGGCGCATCGAGCAGGTAGTGGTACTTCTCCGGCAGCTCGGCGGCGTGAGGCTTCAGTTCCTTGACCAGAGGCGGACGGGTCTCCCGGTTCTTCGGGAACTTGCTGGCGGCCAGGAACAGCCCGCTGGCGCCATCGCGCAGCACGTAGTGGTCTTCCACCTTCTGGCAGGCCAGTTCCGGCATGGGAATCGGATCCATCTTGGGCGGAGCTACTTCACCGTTGCGCAACAGCTTGCGGGTATTCTTGCAGCTGTCACTGGTGCAGCCGAAGTACTTGCCGAAGCGCCCGGACTTGAGCTGCATCTCGGAGCCGCACTTGTCACACTCGATGACCGGGCCGTCGTAGCCCTTGATGCGGAACTTGCCCTGTTCGATCTTGTAGCCGTCACAGTCGGGGCTGTTACCGCAGATATGCAGCTTGCGCCCTTCATCGATCAGGTAGCTGTCCATGGCGGTGGAACACACCGGACAGCGTTCCTTGGCGCGCAGGGCATCGGTCTCGGCTTCTTCGCCGGCATCGGCGGCGACAGCTTCTTCACCCGGCAGCAGGTCGATGGTGGTCTTGCAGCGCTCCTTGGGCGGCAGGTTGTAGCCGCTGCAGCCGAGGAAGACACCAGTCGAGGCGGTACGAATCTGCATCTTGCGCCCGCAGGTGGGGCAGTCGATATCGGTGGGTACCGGCTGATTTGGCCGCATCCCCTCGTCGCTCTCGGCCTTGGCCAGCTCCCCGCGAAACTCCTGATAGAAAGCGTCGAGCAGCTCACGCCAGCTACGCTCGCCCTCGGCGATCTCGTCGAGGCTATCCTCCATGCGCGCGGTGAAGGAGTAGTCCATCAGGTCGGGGAACGACTCCTTGAGTCGCTCGGTGACGATGTCGCCCAGCTTCTCGGCGTAGAACCGTCGGTTCTCGAGCTTGACGTAACCACGATCCTGGATGGTGGAGATGATGGCGGCGTAGGTCGAGGGGCGACCGATGCCGCGCTTCTCCAGCTCCTTGACCAGGCTGGCTTCGGTGTAACGGGCCGGCGGCTTGGTGAAGTGCTGCCTGGGGTCCAGCGCGTCGAGGTGCATCGGGGTGCCCTCGCCCAGATCCGGCAGCGCCTGATCCTCTTCCTTGCGCCCCATGGGGGTCATCACTCGGGTGTAGCCATCGAACTTGAGCACCCGGCCCTTGGCCTTGAGCTCGTAGCCGTCCACCACCACGCTCAGGGTCGACGACAGGTATTCCGCCGGGGTCATCTGGCAGGCGACAAACTGCCGCCAGATCAGTTCGTACAAGCGCTCGGCATCCCGCTCCATGCCCGCCAGGTCGGTCGAGCGACGGGACACCTCGGACGGCCGGATGGCTTCGTGAGCCTCCTGGGCGCCTTCCTTGCTGGAATAGCGGTTAGGGGCTTCGGGCAGGTAGCGATCGCCGAACTCCTCACCGATATAGTCACGCACGCTCTCTACTGCCTCGCGGGACAGGTTGGTCGAGTCGGTACGCATATAGGTGATGTAGCCCGCCTCGTAGAGCCGCTGGGCCAGGGTCATGGTCTTCTTCACCGAGAACCCCAGCCGGCCACTGGCGGCCTGCTGCAGCGTCGAGGTGATGAAGGGGGCGTTGGGCTTGGACCGGGTCGGCTTGTCTTCCCGCGAGGTGATCGCAAGACTGGCCTTGCGCAGCGCAGCGATGCGCTCGAGGGTCTCGCTCTCGCTGGTGGGCCTGAACGTCTTGCCATCCTGACGTACCAGCTCGAAGCGGATGGCCTCGCCGTCCGGCGTCACCAGGTCGGCATGAACGTCCCAGAATTCCTCGGGCACGAAGGCGCGAATCTCGCTTTCGCGCTCGCTGATCAGGCGCATGGCCACCGACTGGACACGACCGGCCGAGAGCCCGCGGGCTACCTTGGCCCACAGCAGCGGCGACAGCATGAAGCCCACCACACGATCGAGGAAGCGGCGAGCCTGCTGGGCCTCGACCCTGGGCATGTTCAGCTGACCGGGGTCGGTGAAGGCTTCCTGGATGGCATTCTTGGTGATCTCGTTGAACACCACCCGGCGATAGCGTTGCTCGTCCCCACCGATGGTCTCGCGAAGGTGCCAGGCGATGGCTTCCCCTTCGCGGTCCAGATCGGTCGCGAGATAGACGGTGTCGGCTTTCTCCGCCAGCTTCTTGAGCTCGGCCACGACCTTTTCCTTGCCCGGCAGGATCTCGTAGTTGGCCTGCCAGCCATGGTCAGGGTCGATACCCATGCGTCGTATCAGCTGGCTATGCGCCTTCTGCTGCTTGTAGACCGCCTTTTCCTCAGCCGACATCTTGCGCGTCGCGGCCGCCTGGCGAGCCCGCTCCTTGGGATCGGAAGCCGCCTTGCCAGAGCCGCTGGTCGGAAGATCACGGATGTGACCCACGCTCGACTTCACGATGAACTCGTTGCCGAGGTACTTGTTGATCGTCTTCGCCTTGGCGGGCGACTCGACGATGACCAGAGACTTGCCCATAGTACTCCACAGTAGTCAGGGCGCCGCGCTCCTTGGCGAACGCCAGTATGTGCCACTCCCGCCGATGGTGGACGGGAAAAATGCGCTTACCCTAACCCAGCGCCGAACGTCGCGCCAGTCACATCGGTTCGAGCCCCAGGCAGGCTAGACGCATGCCCAGCCGTTTCCCCACGACTGACGCCCTGGCGTCCACCTGACATCGCCAAGAGACTAGCCCTTACCTCGACGGCCGACAAGCCGCCCCTCAGAACCGACTTGCCCCTGCACGAAGCAGGGGCAAGCGGAATGGTCGATGTCTCACACTCGATCATCGAAGGCGGTCAGGCGCTTGACTAGCGCTTGCGCCGCTGCCCTCGGGGCGATCCAGTGCTGCGCCGACGGGTCGCTGCAGGCGCCTTCTCGGCGTCATTGCCTCCCTCGCGAGAGGCTGGCGTGGCGGCCTGGGCAGCCTTGGGCTCGGCCTCAGCCACAGGCTTGGTCTCGACCTCAGGCTTGGCCTCAGGTTTGGCCTCAGTTTTAGCGTCAGCCGCCGGCTTGGCCTCGGACTTGGTCTCGGGCTTGGCCTCAGGTTTAGTTTCAGCCGCCGGCTTGGACTCGGGCTTGGTCTCGGGCTTGGCCTCGGTTTTAGCGTCAACCGCAGGCTTGGGCTCGGGCTTCGCCTCAGGTTTAGTTTCAGGCTTCGCTTCGGCAGCCGGCTTCGCCTCGGTCCTCGCCTGGGCCTTTGCCGCAGGCGCATCAGCAGGCTCGGCGTCGGCCTTGGGCGCGGCCTGGGCCTGCCCTTCGACGCGGGAAGCTTCGCTTGCAGATTGACGAGTGCCGCGCTTGGCTGACGTGCCGCTAGCCGGCGACGTCTTGGCGCTGCTGTTACCACTGGCCCCACCACTGCGGCGGGCCGTACGACGCGTTGCCGGACGGGCCTTGCCAAACAGCGCCTTGATACGCTCGAAACGAGCGGCGGCGTGCTCGCTGAGCTCACCGCTGGCCGCCAGTACATGCTCGATATGCTCGATATGGCCGTCGATCGTCTTGGCATCGAGCCCCTTGAGCAGCTCGGGAATGGCCTCCAGCGCAGCCTCACGATCCTGCTTCAGGATAAAAAACTGATCGCGCATCAGATGCTTGAAGTCTTCCAGCCGCAGCTCCGGCTCAAGCTCGCTGCGTGACGCCTGCAGGCGGCGGAAATTGCGGCCATCGGTAGCAGGAGCACCACCCAGCACGAAGATCACCGAGCGCATCACGGCCTCGTGGGCGCCGCCTTGCGCCACCTGCTCGCGCACCTCCTGCTGGCGACGCTGGATAAAGCGACGACGCTCCGGCTCGGAGCCAGGCACCTGACGCTCACCCTCCACGGCGCCTTTCAGCCCCACCAGCGACTGCAACAGCGGCTGACCGTAGAGGTCAAGGAAGGCCTTCTCGAGGGCGCGATCGCGCAGTACCCGCCAGGCATCCAGACTCCGCGAGATCAGGCTCGACCCGATGTCCTCATACACTCGGAAGATGTTGTCATCACCGAGTTCATGACGATGCTTGCGCACCGACTCCGCCATCACCGGCAACGACGACATCATCGGATTACGATCGGACAGCAGGCGATAGCCCATGCGATTGGGGTGCATCTTGCGCATCCAGCGAGCCGACTCGGGTGTCGACACGGCACGAATCCAGGGTTGCAGGAACTGACGATAGAGCCCCAGATTGATCTCCGAGACCCTGGCCACCGTGGCGAAACGCAGCTCGTCCTCGGGGCTATGCTTGACCACCTGATTCAGGTCGTCGAGGTCCCGGGTAGAGAACTCCAGCAGGTAGTCCCGCTCGATCAATTCGGCGTCGGGCCGCTCGCTGGCCTTGGACACGGTGGTCTCGTAGAGCCCCGGCGGCAGCACGTCGATGTAGTCCATGTTGGCGGTGAACTCGGCGTGTTCCTTGCGCGAGACGCTGCCGGAAACGAAGATGCCGAGGTGGCCGGTCTTGTCATGGACGCAGTAGACGATGGTCTGCTCGTTGGCGATGATGTCGTCGACGCCGTCGTAGAGATCACGCACCCAGCCAAGCGCCTGAGGCGGCGGCGTGATGTCATCACCTTGTGAGCAGAACACCACCACCGGGGAGCGCACGTTGCGAAGATCGATACGGCGCCCGTCGGACGTCACAAGCTGGGCCGTGGACAGGCGATTGCCGACAAACAGGTTGTCGACGATGTACTGGATCTCTTCTCCACCCAGCACCACATGGCCGCCCCACCAGCGCTCGAACTGAAGATAGCGATCGGCTTCGGTATCGACATGGGCGTACAGGTTGTACTGCTTGTCCCACCAGGTGTTGGCCGGATTGAGGCGTTCGAAGTTCTGCACCAGCCAGGCCCCGTCGAACAGGCCATCGCCCATGTCCGAGAGCATATGGGTGGCCCAGCTGCCGCCGGTCATGCCGCCGGTATAGCGCATCGGCGCCTTGCCGCGCTCCCCGGCCCAGTAGGACAGCGGTGCACCGGCGATCAGGATCGGTCCGAACAGCTCGGGCTCGAGCGCTGCCGCCATCATGATCTGCCAGCCCGCCTGACAGTTGCCCACGACCATCGGTTTTTCGCTATCGGGATGCAGCTCCGCGACGTGGCGCAGGAAGGTGACCTCGGCTTCAACCACGTCCTCGACCCGCTGCCCCGGGACGGGATAGGGCATGAAGGCGATGAAGTAGCAGGGATGGCCGGCGCGCAGTGCGATACCGATCTCGCTGTCGGGCTTGAAGCCACCGATACCCGGGCCATGCCCGGCGCGCGGGTCGACCACCACGAAGGGGCGTGCCAGTTCATCGGTCTCTACACCCTCGGGCGGGTGCACGCGCAAAAGCTCATAGTTGACGGGGCGAGGCAGGGTCTCGCCTTCCATCACGATGTCGGTATCGAAGCCAAGTACGGTGGGGCGGGTCTTCTCGATATGTTCGAGGTATTCGTTGCCGCGCTGGCGCATGACATCCCAGTAGAGGATGCTGCGCTCGACGCTGTCACGCCAGTAGTCGGCCGCGGCACGGCCGAAGCCGAAGGGGTCGAACAGTGGAGCAAAGGGTTCCGCCAGCGCGAACAGGGGCGCGGTGGCGCTTGGCATCAACGCATTCATATAGGCTCCCAGGGTTGCGTGATGCGCAGCAGGCGATCCTTGCGTCTGCGCACTTGTTGCAGTGCAATATAGCGCAATAATGCAGGTACTGCGAAGCCCCCTCCTTTCGGAGCTGCACATCGTGTAGGAGATTCACTGTAGAGCGGGTACGCTCAAAAACACAACGCCCGGCAATGCCGGGCGTTGTGGGTAGCTGAAATACCGCTTTCGCTCTACTTCACTTCGATACCGTGTGCCTGCTGATCGGCATGGTAGGACGAGCGCACCAACGGGCCGGAAGCCACGTGGGTGAAGCCCATGGCGCGCCCCTGCTCGGCGAACCAGTCGAACGTGGACGGCGGCACCCAGCGATCCACCGGCAGGTGATTGCGAGACGGCTGCATGTACTGCCCCAGGGTCAGCATGTCCACGTCGTGGGCACGCAGGTCGCGCATCACCTCGATGACCTGCTCGTCGGTCTCGCCGACACCCAGCATCAAGCCAGACTTGGTCATCACTTCGGGACGGCGCGCCTTGTAGCCCTTGAGCAGGTCCAGCGACCACTGATAGTCGGCCCCCGGCCGCACCTTGCGATACAGACTCGGCACCGTCTCCAGGTTGTGGTTGAAGACGTCGGGCGGCGTGGTCTCGAGGATGTCCAGCGCCACCTCCATGCGACCACGAAAGTCCGGCACCAGTACCTCGATCTCGATGCTCGGGCTATCACGACGAATCTCGCGGATGCAGTCGACGAAGTGCTGGGCACCGCCGTCACGCAGATCGTCACGGTCGACGGAGGTCACCACCACATAGTTCAGGCGCATCTCGGCGATGGCCTCGGCCAGTTCGCGCGGCTCGCGCTCGTTCAGGGCGTTGGGACGCCCGTGAGCCACATCACAGAACGGGCAGCGGCGGGTACAGATATCGCCCATGATCATGAAGGTGGCGGTACCGCCGTTGAAGCACTCGCCCAGGTTGGGGCATGAGGCTTCCTCGCAGACGGTGTGCAGGCCATGACGTCGCAGGGTCTCCTTGATACGGGTGACTTCCTTGGACACCGGCATGCGTACCCTGAGCCAGTCCGGCTTGCGCGGAATCTCCTCCGTGGGGATCACCTTGACCGGGATCCGCGCCACCTTGTCGGCGCCGCGAAGCTTCACTCCCCTTTCGCTGCGGGCGTTCTTCTTGGCCTTGGCGGCGGCGGCCGCCGCCTGGATGGCGGAACTGTCTGTCATTTCACTGTCCTGTGAGGATCGCTCGGGAGACACGTTGCTGTGACGGCCTTCGGCGTGCCCTGTGCGATCAGTCAAAATTGTGGGCGTCGAGCACTCCCGGCAAGCCGGGGCGCTCGATCAGTTCGCGTTGTCCCAGTCGCGTCGCCAGCGTGCGCAATAGCCGACGCGCTTCGGCTTCCATGTCCAGCCTCGAAGAGACCAGATCGGCCAGCCGGGTCATCTCGAGTCCAGCGTAGCCACATGGGTTGATAAACGAAAATGGCGTGAGATCGACCTCGAGATTGACCGCGATGCCATGAAAACTGGCACCCCGTCGAATCCTCAACCCCAGTGAGGCAATCTTGCGTTCACCGACGTACACGCCAGGCGCGTCAGGCCGGGCGCTTGCCTCGATGCCATGCTCGCCCAGGGCATCGACCACGCTGTCTTCCAGCGCACTGACGAGGTCTCGGACCCCCAGTCTGGCACGCTTGACATCGATCAGCGGGTACAGCACAAGCTGACCCGGGCCGTGGTAGGTCACCTGCCCGCCGCGATCGGTCTCCACCACCGGAATCTCGCCCGGCATCAACAGGTGCTCGGGCTTGCCTGCCTGGCCCTGGGTGAACACCGGCGGGTGCTGGACCACCCAGATCTGGTCAGGCGTATCGCCATCTCGGGTGTCGGTCAGTTCGCGCATCGCCTGCCACACTGGCCGATAGGGCTTGAGCCCCAGATGATAGACGTCGATCGCCTCCATCACACCACCATGTGCACGCGGCCTGTGGCCTTGAGTTCGTCGAACAGCGCCTTGAGCTGGGCTTCACCGGTGGCGCGCATGGTCAACCGCACCGACTGGAAGCGCCCGTTGCGACTGTCGACCACCTCGAGGCTGCTGCCCTCGAAGGTAGGATCATGGCGATGCACGATCTGGCTGACGGTGGCGGCGAAGTCCTCGGCAGCATCTCCGACCACCTTGATCGGATAGTCGCAGGGAAAGGTGATGGTGACATCCGCCGGATCCGGCCCTGCCTGGGTGCGCAGATCGCGAAAGGTCCTGTCGTTCATCCGATGCCCCTTACAATGGATACCCGAGTATTCTACTCAACCTTGGCATCACGACCAAGGACGCCGGCCGAGGCGACTCACCTCGGCCGGCGTCACGGCGACCACAGGGCGCGCATTGACGCCAGGGCCGCACCACAGGGACGATCAGTCGAACCAGCCGCCGACCAGGTCGCTGAAGAAGCGCTGGACCTTGTCGATCATGCGCTTGAACAGCCCACCCTGCTCTACCGCTTCCAGCGCCACCAGGTCACGCTCGCCGACCACCTCGTCCCCGAGGCGCACCTCCATGGTGCCGACCCGCTGGCCGGCGGCGATGGGCGCGGTCAAGCCACTGTCGATGTCCAGGCGCGCGGTGAGCTCGTCATTTCGGTTGCGCGGCACGGTCATGTAGACGCCATTGTCGACGCCCACCTTGAGCTCGTTGGTGCTGCCTTCCCACACCCGCGGCGTGTTGAGTACGGCGCCACGGTCATAAAGCTTCAGTGTCTCGTAGTAGCGGAAGCCATAGCTCAGAAGCTTCTGGGTTTCCTGGGCGCGGGCTTCTTCGGAGCTGGTCCCCATCACCACCGAGATCAAGCGCATGTCATCACGCTGGCCCGAGGACACCAGGCAGTAGCCGGCCTCTTCGGTCCAGCCGGTCTTGAGGCCGTCGACGCTGGGGTCGCGCCACAACAGACGGTTGCGGTTGGCCTGTTCGATGCCGTTGTAGGTGAAGTGCTTCTGGCTGTAGATGGCGTAGTGTTCCGGGTAGTCCAGAATGATGTGCCTGGCCAGACGCATCAGGTCCCGTGCCGAGGAGTAGTGATTCTCCGACGGCAGCCCGGTGGCGTTCTCGTAGTGGGTGTTCTCCATGCCCAGCTGGGTGGCGTGCTGGTTCATCAGGTCGGCAAAGGGGTCCTCGCCGCCGGCCAGATACTCGGACATGGCGACGCTGGCGTCATTGCCGGAGACGATGACGATACCGTGGAGCAGTTCCTCGACGGAGACACGAGTACCGACCTCGACAAACATCTTCGAGCCGCCGGTACGCCAGGCCTTCTCGCTGATCGGCACCATGTCGTCGGGTTGGATGTTGCCCCGATCAAGCTCACGTTCGACCAGGTACGCCGTCATCAGCTTGGTCAGGCTGGCCGGCGGCAGGCGCTGGTCAGAATTGTGCTCGGCCAGGACTCGTCCGCTGTTGGCGTCGATCAGGATCCACGACTTGGCCGCCAGCTGAGGCGGTGCCGGGATCATGACCTGGGGCTCTGGCACGTCCGGTGTCGGCGAGTCGGGCTGCTGAGCACTCGTCAGGGGCGCCACCAGGGCCGCACATACAAAGGCCACGGGCAACCAGCGGCGAGTAAAGGATGACTTAGCGATCATGGTGAAATGTCTCGTTACAACAATCAGGGAAAGCGGTGATCAGGGCCACCGCACAATGCTTCCAACAGCCGGCCTCACTGGAACCACCGGCATCGACCGGCCGGACGATCAGCGAGGCGTCGGCTGCACTTCGTCGACACCTAGCGAGCATCGACGACAAAGGTCTGCGCGAATCCCGCCTGGCGCAAGCGTTCGCGGACCGGCTCCGCCTGCCCGCGGCTCGCCAGCGGCCCGACCTGCACCTTGTGCAGACCGGCGGCGCTGGCCACACGCACCTGCTGATTCAACCGCGTCTCCAGATCCGCCTTGAGGTCTTGCGCGCTGTCCGCCGATCCCAGGGCTGCCACTTGAATATAGATGCCGGGAGTCCCGGCCGCGGGCGCCTGCGGGGCGCTCTGGCCTGCTGCCGGCGACGCGGCGGACGGCGCGCTGGGCGCCGCATTGGGTGCAGCACGGGCTGTAGTACTGGCTGTGGTACTGGCCGTAGTTCTGGTCCCAGTACTGGCCGCAGCGCTGACTGGCGCGGCGCGCACACCCCCGCTGACCGAGTCGCTCGACGCACCCGCGCCGCGACTGGCCTGCCACTGATCGGGATCGATCACGCTGACCCGCACCCGGCCCGTGCCATGGTCGAGAATATCGAGCCGCGCGGCCGCTGCGTAGGACAGATCGATCTCGCGGTCGTCGTGGAAGGGGCCGCGATCGTTGACTCGCACGATCACCGACCGCCCGTTGTCCAGGTTGGTCACCCGGGCGAAGGTCGGCAACGGCAGCGACTTGTGCGCCGCCGTCATCTTGTACATGTCATAGATCTCGCCGTTGGAGGTCGCGTAGCCGTGGAACTTCTGACCGTACCAGGAAGCGGTACCCTCGCGCTGATAACCGCTCGGGTCATCCAGCACATGGTAGGTCTTGCCCCACACCTCATAGGTCGAGCGGTTGCCGGCGCGTGAGCGTGGCTCGTCGCGCGGCACCGCGTCCGGCACCTGACTGACGTCCGGCGGCGTCTCGGGATAGGCGTCGCCGCTCATGGCATAGCGCCCACCCGCCGTCGCCCGCGAATCCTGAGGCGTCGCGGCCGCCTGCTGAGTGGTCTCCGGGGCGGTCCCGCCACCGCCGGCACAACCGGTCAGGGCCACCAGCAGCGACAGGGTCGGCAACAAGGGCGCGCGCAGGGTCATGAACTCACCTCCGTGTCCAGGGCATGCCACCACTGGGGCTTTCCCAGCGAGCGCACCTCGGCGATGGCCTCCGACAGTTCCGTGACCGCCATGGCGTAGAGGTGGCTGTGGTTATAGCGGGTGATCACGTAGAAGTTGGCCCCACCCAGGCGGTAGTGGGTGCTGCCGTCTTCCATGTCCAAAGCCAGCGGCACCACCTTGGCATCCCCCGGCAGCGGCTCCACCGGCTGGATGCCCTGGGCTTCCAGTTCGGCAACGCGGGCGTAGGGCGGATCGGTGCGGTTGAAGCGAATCGAGGACGGCACCGAGCTGGGGCCTTCGGCCTCCCAGTACAGGGTGCCACCCGCCTGCCAGCGGTGCTCGGCGAAATAGTTGGCCACACTGCCGATGGCATCCACCGGATCGGTCCACAGGTTGCGCTGGCCGTCGTCGTTGAAGTCGACCGCGTAGGCCTGGTAGCTGGTGGGAATAAACTGGGGATAGCCCATGGCACCGGCGTAGGAGCCCTTCAAGGCTCCGGGATCGACGTTCTGCTGGTAGGCAATGTCGAGAAAGGCCTCGAGCTCCCCCTCGAAGAACTCACCGCGCCGGGGATGATGAAAGGCCAGCGTGGACAGCGAATCGAGCACCCGATGATCACCGGTGATACGCCCGTAGCGGGTCTCGACGCCGATAATCGCAGCGATCACCTCCGGTGGCACACCATAACGCGCTTCAGCGCGATCGAAGGCGTCACGATGGGCCTCGATAAAGGCCGCGCCCTCGTTGATGCGCTCTTCACCGAGGAAGATGCCACGATAGCGCTCCCAGGTCAGGTGATGCTCGGCGGCACCGCTCATGGCCTCGAGCACCGACGGCTGGAACTCTGCCCTGGCCATGGCGCGCTCCAGCCACTGGCGCGAGACGCCCTGGCGCTCGAGCCGATCCATCATCGCGTCGACCTCCGGCGAGGCGAAATCCTGCGCCTGGGCCGCCAGCGACAGCGAGGCCAGAAGCCCACACAACGCCGCGCCGAGGCCTTTCCTTCCCTGGACCAGGGGTACTGTCATCGATCTTCTCCCTTGGGGAACCCGCAGGCGCCGCCGCCCCTGCAAAGCCGGCAAGCGCTTCGCTCGCCGGCCCCACCGTGGCCACTGTCGCCGCCTCTCTCCGGGCCCCCGTTAGCCTGGTCGCCAGCCCCTAGCGTGGCAGCAACCGGCGATGTGCATTGACCGCCATGAGAATACCGAAACCGGCCATCAAGGTCACGCTGGACGTCCCCCCGTAGCTCACCAGGGGCAGCGGTACGCCGACCACCGGCAGGATGCCGCTGACCATGCCGATATTGACGAAGACGTAGATAAAGAAGGTCAGCATGATGCCGCCTCCCAGCAATCTGCCGAAGGTATCCTGGGCGGCACCCGCCAGCCACAGTCCACGCGCGACGATCAGCAGGTACAGCAGCAGGAAAGCAAGCATGCCGACCAGCCCGAATTCCTCGCCCAGCACGGCCACGATAAAGTCGGTGTGCCGCTCCGGCAGGAACTCGAGCTGCGACTGGGTGCCCTCGAGCCAGCCCTTGCCCCAGACGCCCCCGCTGCCGATGGCGGTGGTCGACTGGATAATGTTCCAGCCGGCGCCCAGCGGGTCGCTTTCGGGATCGAGAAAGGTCAGCACGCGCTGACGCTGATAGTTGTGCATGTTCATCCACAACAGCGGCAGCGCTGCCCCCGCCAGCGCCACCATGACACCGATAAAGCGCCAGGACAGCCCCGCCAGCAGGATCACGAAGACCGCCGCTGCCGCCACCAGCAGCGAGGTGCCAAGGTCCGGCTGGCGCGCGATCAGGCCCACCGGCAGAGCGATCAGCAGCGCGCAACCGGCCAGCGCGCGCCAATTGGGTGGCAGCTCGTGGCGACTGAGCCAGGCCGCCACCATCATCGGCATGGCGATCTTCATCATCTCGGAAGGCTGAAAGCGCACCACGCCGGGAATCACCAGCCAGCGCTGAGCGCCCATGCCGACGTCACCGAGGATCTCCACCGCCACCAGCATCACCAGGCCGGCCAGATAGGCCGGCAACGCCCAGCGCATCAGCGTCGCCGGTGAAAACTGCGCCAGCACCAGCATGACCGCCCAGGCCACACCGAAGCGAATCGCCTGGGCGGTGACCACGTGAACGTTCTCGCCACTGGCGCTGTAGAGCACCGCCAGGCCACTGCACATAAGCACCAGCAGCATGCCGAGCAACCAGGGATCGACGTGCATCCGTTGCCAGAACGAGGTGCGTCGGGCGATACCGCTGGCAGGGGGACGCACCGGGTGGCCGCGCAACGAGCGCACAAAATCGATGGCCATCAGTCTTCCTCCTCGGCGGCGGTCTCGTCGGTGCGCGGACGACCGGCGTTGTGGTCGAGAATCCAGGCATCGGCCATGGCCCGAGCCAGCCCCGCGGCGTGGGTCGACCCGCCACCGGCGTTCTCGACGATGACCGAAATGGCGATTTGAGGGTCCTCCACCGGCGCAAAGGCCATGAACAGCGCATGGTCGCGCAGACGCTCACGCAGTTCGGCGGCGTTGTACTTCTGGTTCTGCCCCAGCGAGAACACCTGGGCGGTACCCGACTTGCCGGCCATGCGATACTGAAGGCCTGCCCCGGTGCGCCGTGCCGTGCCCTCGCGCCCGGACAGCACCTTTTCCATGCCGTTGAAGACCCGGGTCCAGTAGTTCTCGGGGGCCTCGATATCCGGCGGCGTGTCGGGCAGATCCACCGGCACCGGCTGGTCGCCGATGCGCTTGGCCAGCCGCGGGCGCACCCAGTGGCCGCGATTGGCGAGCACGGCGGTCGCGGCCGCCAACTGCAGCGGCGTGATCTGCAGATACCCCTGGCCGATACCCACCGACAGCGTCTCGCCGGGATACCAGGGCTGATTGAAGCGTGCCTTCTTCCAGTCTCTGGATGGCAGCAGACCATCCCCCTGCCCAGCCACGTCGGCAGCGACCCGGGTGCCGAAGCCAAAGGCCCCCAGGTTCTCGTCGATACGATCGATGCCGAGCTCGTGGGCCAATGAATAGAAATAGGTGTTGTTGGACACCGCCAGGGCGCGCTCGAGATTCACCCGTCCATGCCCCCAGCGCAGCCAGTTGCGGTAGCGCCGGTCGTCATTGGGCAGCTGATAGTAGCCCGGGTCGTAGATGACCTCGTCCGGGGTAACGGCCCCTTCGATCAACCCGGCCATAGCCATGAACGGCTTGATCGTAGACCCCGCCGGATAGCTGCCCCGGGTCGCCCGGTCGAACAGCGGCAGATCGATATCGCTCTGCAGCCCGCGGTAGGACTTGACGTCGATACCGGTGACAAACTGGTTGGTGTCGAACCCAGGCACCGAGGCCATCGCCAGAATTTCGCCGGTCTGGGGCGCGATGGCGACGATGGCGCCACGCCGGCCATCGAGCAGATCCACAGCGAGCTGCTGCATGTCCATGTCCAGGGTCAGGGTCAGGTCCTGACCCGGCTCGGGGTCGGTGTGCCCCAGCTCACGCAGCACCCGCCCCCGGGCGTTGGTCTCGACCTTTCTCAGCCCCGCACGACCGTGCAACTGATCCTCGTAGAAGCGTTCCACCCCGGTCTTGCCGATAAAGTGGGTACCGGCGTAGTTGCCCGGATCCAGGCTCTCGAGCTCTTCGGCGTTGATCCTGCCCACGTAGCCAAGCGCATGGGACATGATCTCGGCGTCGGGATAGAAGCGCAGCAGCTGGGCCTGCACCTCCACTCCCGGCAAGCGGTGGCGATTGACCGCAAGCCTGGCGATCTGCGACTCGGTCAGATCACTCATCAACAGCGCCGGCTGGTAGGGACGCTGACGCTGGCGTGAACGCACCTTGAAGGCGTCCACCTCTTCGTCCGGCAGATCCAGCAGCTCGACCAGCAGCTCCAGGGTGGCATCGAGATCATCGACCCGCTCACGCACCAGGGTCAGGTTGTAGGTGGGACGATTTTCGGCCAGCAATTGGCCGTTGCGGTCGTAGATCAGCCCGCGGGTCGGGGGCAGCGGCTCCACCCTCACCCGGTTCTTCTCGGATCGGGTGCTGTAGACCTCGTGCTGGACGATCTGCAGATAGCACAACCGCCCCACCAGCAGGCCGGACAGCAGTACCACGACCACCCCGGCAAGCGTCGCACGCACACGAAAGATGCGCAGCGCGTTCTCGGGGTTCTTGAGGGTTTCGCGACGCTTACGCATGCGAGAGGCAATCCTTGTCTGACGCAGGAGCCATCATCGGTGGTAGGGGTGTCCCACCATCAGGGTCCAGGCACGGTAGAGCTGCTCGGCCAGCACCAGCCGCACCAGTGGATGGGGAAGGGTCAAGGGTGACAGCGACCAGCGCTGGTGGGCGCGGGCCGACAGCGTCGGGGCCAGGCCATCCGGGCCGCCCACCAGCAGCACCACATCACGCCCGGCATGACGCCACTGATCGGCCTCATCGGCCAGCCGCTCGGTGGTCCAGGGCTTGCCGAGCACCTCCAGCGCCACCAGATGCTCATCGCCCTTGAGGCGTGCCTCGATGCGCTCGGCTTCCTGGGCCACGGCGCGCGCGGTATCCGCGTTCTTGCCGCGATGGCCCGGGGCGATCTCTTCGACCTCCAGGCGAAAATCCCGCGGCAGACGCTTGCGGTACTCTTCGACACCGTCGGTCACCCAGCCTGGCATGCGTGTTCCCACCGCCAACAGGCGGACCTTCATGCCTTGGCCTCTTCCTCTGATGCCGGTGCATCGCTGGGAAGGTCCGACCACAGTCGCTCCAGGTCGTACAGCGCACGGGTGTCCGGCATCATCACGTGGACCACCACGCCGCCGAGATCGACCAGCACCCAGTCCGACCCGTTTTCACCCTCGACGCCCAACGGCTGAACGCCATTGTCCTTGGCGTTGGTAATGACGCTGTTGGCCAGCGCCGACACATGTCGTGTCGAGGTCCCGCTCGCCACCACCATCCAATCGGTCACACTGGTCAGCCGAGACACGTCGAGCACCTCGACGTCCTTGGCCTTGATATCGTCAAGCGACTCGATCACGAGCGCCTTCAATGCTTCAATCTGCATAGCCCCTCATCACTGGGTAGTCATCGACCTCCCATTGTACCTGTTGGGAAGCCGAGTGGCAGCGCCAATCCAGCGCCTGATCGAATTTCTCGGACCGCCTAGCCCTGGCTGCCGCGCTCAGACCGCGCGGTACAGGCGTTGTGCCTGGATACGCTCTTCGACTGCCGGGGGCAGCAGGTAGCGCACGCTCTTTCCCTGCATCAGGCTGTGCCTGACGAAGGTGGCCGAGATCGCCATCCGCGACGGCAGCGACAGGCGCAGCAGTCGGCCCTGGGGCTTGGCCATCAGGGCATCGCCATGCTCGACCTCACGCCCCTCGATCAGCGCCTGAAGCGCTTCGGGCAAGGGCGCTTCGTGATCGGGGCGTTCGACCACCACCAGATGGGCAAGCGCGAAGATCCTTTCCGGGTTGTGCCAGTTCGCCAGCTTGAGAAAGGCGTCGTGACCAAGGGCCATGACGATGCGCGCCTCGTGGCCGTAGCGCTCACGCAGGGACTCGAGCGTCTGCACGCTGAACGACGGGCCCTCCCGTTCCAGCTCGCAGGGGTCCGCCGCCAGCCCCGGGGTATCGCCGATCCCCAGGCGCAACAGCTCGAGCCGTTTTTCGGCGGTGACCTGGGGCCGATCGCGCAACGGAGGCTGAGCCGCGGGGATCATGTGCACGCCATCGAGCGACAGCGCAGCGCGAAGCTCAAGCGCGGTGCGCAGATGGCCTAGATGGACGGGATCGAAGGTGCCGCCAAGCATGCCGATGTGCGCAGGACGACCCTCGACGTCAAAGCGAACGGCGCCACTCACTGTCGAATCTGGCCATCGCCGAAGACCACATACTTGCGCGTGGTCAGCCCTTCGAGCCCCACCGGCCCCCGGGCATGCAGTCGGTCGGTGGAGATGCCGATCTCCGCACCGAGCCCGTATTCGAAGCCATCGGCAAACCGGGTCGAGGCGTTGACCATGACCGAACTCGAGTCGACCTCTGCCAGAAAGCGGCGTGCCAGGCTGTAGTTCTCGGTGACGATGGACTCGGTGTGACGCGAGCTGTAGCGCTCGATATGCGCCATGGCCTCGTCGATGTCATCGACTACCCTGACCGACAGCACCGGCGCAAGGTACTCGGTGGCCCAGTCCTCGTCACTCGCCGTGAGCCAGTGATCGACGATCGCCCGGGCGCGGGCACACCCCCTCACCTCGACGCCCTTTTCCGCGTAGTCAGCGGCCAGGGTCGGCAGCAGGGCCTGCGCCACCTGTGCATTCACCAACAGCGTTTCCATGGCGTTGCACACGCCGTAGCGATGGGTCTTGGCGTTGACCGCGATGGCACGGGCCTTGTCCAGGTCGGCGGCGGCGTCCACGTAGACGTGACAGATGCCGTCCAGATGCTTGATCACCGGCACCCTGGCCTCACGCGAAATACGCTCGATCAACGACTTGCCACCACGGGGAATGATCACATCGACAAATTCGTCCATGCTGATCAAGCGACCCACGGCGGCGCGGTCGGTGGTCGCCACCAGTTGCACGGCGCCCTGAGGCAGTCCGGCTTCGGCCAGCCCAGAGGCGATGCAGCGGGCCAGCGCCTGGTTGGACGCGCTGGCCTCGGAGCCCCCACGCAGAATGCAGGCATTGCCCGATTTCAGGCACAGGCTTGCGGCTTCCATGGTGACGTTGGGGCGAGATTCGTAGATGATACCGATGACACCCAGGGGCACGCGCATCATGCCGACCTGGATACCGCTGGGCCGAGTGCTCAGGCCATCGATCTCACCGACAGGGTCGGGCAAGGCAGCGACCTGGGTCAGGCCCTCGATCATGGCGTCGATGCGGCCGTCATCCAGGGCAAGGCGATCGAGCAGAGCCTCGTCGAGCCCCTTGTCGCGACCGCGCGCCAGATCCTGCCGATTGGCCGACAGGATCTCTTGACGAGACGCGTCCAGCGCCTGAGCCATCGCCTTGAGCGCCTGGTTCTTGCGCGCGGGTGGCAGGCGACGCATATCGGTGGCAGCAACACGGGCCGCCTGGCCCATGGCGGTCATGTAGGCGTCGATATCGGCGACGCACTCGGCGGTGGCATTGGCGGATGAGTCGGACACGGTGAAACGAGTCTCCTGGTAGAACGAGGTCTCCGGTCAAAGAAAGAAAGCTTGCACCGGGATGACAACGCGGACGTGATGCGGATCGTGAACCACAGAAAGGATCATATTAAGACAGCATGCGGAACAAGTACAAAGTCGGCCTGTTCAAGCTGAACCTGTTCGCCGCGGCCGCACTGCTGGCCCTTTGCGCGGCGACATCGGCGCGGGCGCTGGACACCACGCTGCTTGGTCTGGCCGCGCTATGGCTCGGGATCACCGGCATCGTCATCGAGTTCAGCCACCGCCGCCATGCCTACCGCGCCTGGCTGGTGGTGGCCAGCGTGCTGCTTGCCGCCCTGGTGATGCTCTCGCCCGACGCCAACGGTGCCTGGCTGTGGGCCTGGCCTTTCCTGTTGATCCTGCCCCAACCCCAGTGGATGCTGATACTCAACGCCAGCCTTGCCGGGATAAGCTGGTGGAGCCTGATCACCCAGATGAGCCTTCATCATTGGGGCCTGGCAGGCGCGCTCTTGCTGTGCCTGTGCTTTCTTGCGATCGGACGTGCGCTGCCGGGCGGACATTCGCAACGCCTGATGCGCAGGAGAGCCCGTCTGGCGCCCGGACTGCCGCTGTGGTCAGCCAGCCAGCTGGAACGCGACCTGGCTCGGGAAAACAGCCGCGCCACCCGTGACGGCGTCCACGCCGAACTGGTGGTGATCCAGATCCATGGACGTTCTCTGTGGCGGGTCGCCCAGGACATCTGCACACGCATCAAGCGGTTCGAGAACGCCTATCGGCTCAACGGACGTACCGTCGCCGTGATGCTGACCAGTCGAGACGCCGTGCAGGCCAGGCAACGACGCCAGGAACTGCTGGAAGACATCGCCGTGCCGCTCACAGTACGCACCGTATCGATTGCCAATCTGGACAACCTGCCCATGGTGCTGGCGGCCCTGGACAAGCAGTGCCCTGTCACCCAGGTGGTGGAGGACGACGCATGATCGAGCCACCCCAGTGGGTCCGTTCCTGGCGCGTCTGTGCCGATGTCATGGGGACCTTGCTGCTGGCGTCACTGGCCCTGTGGCACTATCTGCTGGGGCAATACGAGAGCATCCTGCTGCCGGCGTCCCTGAGTTGCCTGATGGCCGTGATCACGGTCTTCGATACCAGAAGAGCCTCGCGCGTCTCGAACTATCTGCTGCTGCTGTGCGGCTGCCTGGCCCTTTATGACCAGACGGTGCTGCAGGCATCGTTCGACGCCTTCTGGATCAGCGTACCTATCACCCTGATCCTGCTGGTACTGCCCTTCGGCCCTGCTCTGGTGCTGGCGCTGGCCGTCATGCCGATCTGGCTCATGGTGGTCGGCCAGTCTTCGCCAAGCCTCGATCAAATCAAGTTTCTGCTGACCTTCCTTGCGGTCACCTCCCTGGCCGGCTGGGAATACCTGCGTCAGCGCGACCTGAACCGGGCCACCGACCCCAGCGACGTCGACTGCGATGCGATCAATCGCGCCACCCTGCACGAGCGCCTGAACGGGGAGTTCGAGCGCGCCCAGCACCTGGACCAGCGGCTGGCGGTGGTGATCCTGCACCTGCCACAACTGGAAATCGCCAGTGAGCAGTACGGCTCTCGCACTCAGCTAACGCAACTCGACCAACTGTGCCAGGCGGTACGCCTTCACTGCCGTGACCACGATATTCTGGGACGGGAATCCCATGACACCTTCTGGCTGGTACTGCCCAACACCACCGAAAGTGGTGCCATGCTGGTGATCAAGCGACTGGAACAGGCGCTGTCCGAGGTTCGCCTGTCGGACATCGGCCCCTTGACCCTACGCTCACGGCTCTGCGCCCTGAACGCCAAGGAACCCTGGCAGCATTTCGAGCAGCGACTGGCTCGCCGCAGCGAGGCACTGGCCGTCACTCCCCTCCCACCCGGTCGCTCCTGACCACCCTGTCTGTGGCAGAATGCCGAAACATCACGACGGCCCAACGCAAAGGAGAACAGGGTGGGAAATGCCGGGGACTGGTTGATTCAGTGGGCGCCTTCGCCCGGACTGTTGCTGCTGCTGATCTTTACCATCGCGCTGGTGGAGTCGCTTGCCCTGATCGGCGTGGTGGTGCCCGGCGTCGTTCTGATCACCGCCGGCGCCTCCCTGGCCGGCCACTACGACATCGCGGTTGGCTGGGTCATCGCCTGTGCCTTTGCCGGTGCCGTGGTGGGAGACGGCGCCAGCTACGCCATCGGCTATCGCTACCGTGAACAGGTCACCGCCATGTGGCCGCTGTCGCATCACCCGGAGTGGCTGGCCCGGGGTGCACGATTCTTCCAGCGTCATGGTCCTCTTTCAGTGCTGCTGGGGCGATTCGTCGGACCGGTCCGCCCCATCGTGCCGCTGGTGGCGGGCATTCTGCGCATGCCGCCGACGACCTTCACCTGGGCCAATCTTGGCTCCGCCCTGCTGTGGGCACCGGCCTACATCCTGCCCGGTTATCTGCTGGGTCGAACCTGGCAACAGTGGCTGGCATTGCCGGACGACCTGCACCCCTGGCTGACAGCGCTCGGCGTCACCGTGGCGGTGCTGGCGCTGCTGTTCTCGCTGGTCCGCCACCACGCCTCGCCTCAGGGCCTGCTGTACCGTAGCTTCGCCTGGTTCAGCCATCACCTGCCCGGCGGGAGGCGCCTGTGGCAGGCCCTGGCCCCCCACCACGAGGAAGAGCCTCCCCTGGCCAGTTGGCTGTTGCTCCTGGGTGCACTGACCGCGCTGAGCGCCTGGACGCTGGTCGTGCTCCAGGCAGACGGACCGCTGATGATGGATACGCGGCTTCACGCCTTGATCGGCGGGCTCGAGCTACCCGGACTTCTGGCGCTGTCCGAGACACTGGCCGAGGCGGGAGATACCCTCGGCGTGGCGGCATTGGCACTGCCCTGGCTGGTGTGGCTGGCCAGCCGCCGTCACTGGGCGGCACTGGGCCACGTGAGCGCTGGACTGATTGCCATCGCCACGCTCAACACCCTGGGCAAGGAGGTGATCGGCCGCCTTCGTCCGGATGCCCCTGACTATCTCGCCCACTCTCTGTCCTATCCCAGCGCCCACACCTCGACGGCGGTGGTCCTGTACGGCATGGCGGCCGCCTTTATCGCCCAGACGCTGCCACGCCGCCAACGCTTCTGGCCCTACTGGGTGGCGATCGCCATCGTCGTGCCCATGGCATTGTCACGTATCGTGCTGGGCGTGCACTGGCTGAGCGATCTCGTCGGGGGTGCCCTGCTTGGCCTGGTGGTCTGCGCCATGGTTCAACTGGCCTGGCTCAGGCGGGACCGGACGGCCCTGACGCCGTGTCCATTACCGGCACTGCTGCTTGCCTCGCTGGCCCTGGTCAGCGCACGCATCCTGTGGCTGCCGCCGGTATAGGAAGGTGACACGCCCCCGAACCGACACCTCTGGCAAGGCGGGCCCGGGGCCTTGTCCAGACAGCGATGAGTGCCGGCACTTTCCAGCCAGGCCCTAGCCCAGCGCCAGCCACAGGCCCACACCAATCATCAAGGTCCCGGCGATGCGGTTGAGCAACCGTACACTGCCCCCACGTGCGAGCAGGTGACGCAGACTCTTGCCGCCGCTGGCGTACAGCAGAAGGCAGGTGAACTCGAGACTCAGGATCACCAGAATCAACCCCGCCAACTGGGTCAGCACCGGCCGCGCCGGATCGATAAAGGGCGGCAGCAATGCCACGAAAAAGGCCCAGCCCTTGGGGTTGGCGACCGCAGTGACAAAGCCCTGCATGGCCAGCTCCCGTCGCTTCGGCGGCGCGGTATCCTCAAGATTGTCAGGGATCGCCATGCGCCCCCGTGAGCGCCACATCAGCCACCCCAGATAGACCAGGTAGGCCCCTCCCAGCCACTTGAACAAGGCAAACAGCGCCGGCAGCTTGAGCATCAGTGCCGCCACCCCCGCACCGGCGGAGAAGGCCACCAGCCCCACGCCAACCAGCTCCCCCAGCATCATCCACAGCGCCCGCTTCACCCCCTGGGTCATGCCCAGCACCATGGCCAGGGTCATGCACATGCCTGGCGTCAGCGAGACCAGAAAGAAGGTCGGAACGAACACAGAGAGAACGGACAGACTGGGCATGGATTTCCTTATCCCGAGCAGCGCTGGAGAGGTGTCTGACGGCGCGAGGTGATGATGGTGCCAGGTGATGATGGTGTCCTGTGATGACGATGCCAGCTACGCACTCAGTCGCCGACGGTGGACCCGGAGGACCCCTCGCCCCACCTTGGCATAAGCTGATGATCGATACCCAGCTGATTGAGGATGCGCGCCACGATGAAGTCGATCAGATCATCGATGCTCTGCGGCTGGTGGTAGAAGCCGGGTGCTGCGGGCAACACCACCGCCCCCATACGGGTCAGACTGAGCATGTGCTCCAGGTGAATCGCCGAGAATGGCGTCTCCCGGGGCACCAGCACCAGGCGGCGGCGTTCCTTTAGCGCCACATCGGCGGCGCGCTCGATCAGATTGTTGCTGGCGCCACAGGCCACCGCCGACAGTGTTCCCGTCGAGCACGGGCAGATCACCATGGCACTGCTGGCGCCGGAGCCCGACGCCACCGGGGCCATCCAGTCCTCACGGCCAAAGCAGCGGATCTGGCCCTCGGCCGCCGAGAACCGCTCGCTGAGCGCCTCGGCCAGCAGCGCCGGGCGTGGCGGCAACGACACCTCGGTCTCGGTGGCGATGACTAGATGGGCGGCCTTGGAGATCATCACCCACACCTCGTGTCCCGCCGACACCAGCGCCTCGATCAGCCTGAGTCCGTACTGGGCGCCGGAGGCGCCGGTCAGGGCCACGGTCACCGGGGGGTTGAAGCCTTCAGCCATGAGCGGCCTCCAGCGCCTTGAGCAGGCGCTCATGGATGCCGCCGAAGCCGCCGTTGGACATCACCACGATACGATCATAAGGGCGCGCCTGTGCCACCAGATCGGCGACCAGCGCATCGATGTCACCACGACGGTGCGCCGGTATCGGCGAGGCCTCGACCAGCGCCTCCACCGACCAGTCCAGCCCCTCGGGCTGGTACCACCAGACCTGGTCGGCCTGGGCCACGCTGTCCGCCAGGCGATCGCGCAGGGTACCCAGACGCATGGTGTTGGAACGCGGCTCGATCACCGCCAGCAGGCGACCGCGCTGGGTCGAAGCGCGCAGCCCGGACAGCGTCGCCGCGATGGCGGTGGGATGATGGGCAAAGTCGTCGATCACCTGGACGCCGCCGACCTCGCCGCGCACCTCCTGGCGACGCTTGGGCGTCTCGAAACGCGACAGCGCAGCGGCGCCGCGCGCCAGATCCACGCCGAACACGCTGGCGGCGGCCAGGGCGGCCAGGGCATTGCGGGCGTTGTAGTCACCGGTCAACCCCCAGTCGACCACTGCGTCCTCGTCGACCCCGTCCGGCCGCCGCTGGATCACCCTGAAACGACTGGCATCGTCACGCTCTAGCTCGATGCGCCAGGCCGAGTCCTGCTGCTGCCCCATGCGCGACACCGGTGTCCATGCGCCCTGGGCCAGCACCCGGTCCAGCGCCGGCGCGTCGTCCGCCACCAGCAACTGGCCACGCCCGGGCACCGTACGTACCAGGTGATGAAACTGGCGTTCGATGGCAGCCAGGTCGGGAAAGATGTCCGCGTGGTCATACTCGAGGTTGTTGAGGATGGCGACCAGCGGGCGGTAGTGCACGAACTTGGAGCGCTTGTCGAAGAAGGCGGTGTCGTACTCGTCGGCCTCCACCACAAAGGGCGCCTGCTCGCCGCCCAGTCGCGCCGATACGCCAAAGTTCCTCGGCACCCCGCCGATCAGAAAGCCAGGGGCCAGCCCAGCGCTTTCGAGCAGCCAGGCGGTCAGGCTGGCCGTGGTGGTCTTGCCGTGGGTGCCCGCCACCGCGATCACCGGGCGCCCCGGCAGCACGTGCTCGGCCAGCCACTGGGCACCGGACACGTAGGGCAGGCCACGATCGAGCACCGCCTCGACTTCAGGGTTGCCCCGCGACAGGGCGTTGCCGATCACCACCAGGTCCGGTGTCGTCGTCAGATTGTCGGCGGCGTAACCGCGCATCAGGGCGATGCCGGCCGTTTCCAGCTGGGTGCTCATGGGGGGATAGACGCTGGCATCCGAGCCGCTGACCTGGTGGCCAAGCTCCCGCGCCAACAGCGCCAGGCTGCCCATGAAGGTGCCGCAGATACCGACGATATGAAGATGCATGGCGCCTCCGGTGCGCTGCTGCTGCCCCGTCCCCGAGTCGACGCGCACGGCGCCCCCGGCAGACAACGGCACTCAAGGTTGGCGGCAGCCTAGCATGCCCCGACAAAGGCCTCCAGAGGCGGCGTCACGCCCTCGTCGCTGTTGCCGATCGCCCACTGTTTTACTTCGACGTCGGCGCTCGGCTGCGCCGGGGCATGCCGGTCGGATGCAGGCACCAGGCCGATGGGCTAGAATCGCCGACCATGTTCCGGCGCTGTCCCGGCGATGGTTGCCACGCGATGGCTTGCCACACGATGGCTTTAGTCCGCGAAGGCTTTAGTCCGCGAAGCCCTTCCCGACGAAGGCCTGGCCGACCGCGACGCGCCCACCGATCCTTTCCCTTCGCCACGCCGCGTGGGGACGTTGTTCGTTTCACCGTATTCACGATCCAGAACCAGGAGCCCCACGCCCCATGGCCCAGCACAACGCCTTCTACGCCCAGTCCGGCGGCGTCACCGCCGTGATCAACGCCAGCGCCTGCGGCGTCATCGAGACCTGCCGCCAGAACAGTGATCGCATCGGCAAGGTCTACGCCGGCCACAACGGTATCATCGGCGCCCTGACCGAGGACCTGATCGACGTAAGCCAGGAGTCCGATGACACCATCGCCGCCCTGCGCCACACGCCCGGCGGTGCCTTCGGTTCCTGTCGCTACAAGCTCAAGGACATCGAGAGCCATCGCACCCAGTACGAGCGCCTGATCGAGGTGTTCAAGGCTCACGATATCCGCTACTTCTTCTACAACGGCGGCGGCGACAGCGCCGACACCTGCCTCAAGGTCTCGCAGCTGTCCGAGAAGATGGGCTACCCGCTGACCGCCATCCACGTGCCCAAGACCGTGGACAACGACCTGCCGATCACCGACAACAGCCCCGGTTTCGGCAGCGTGGCCAAGTACATCGCCACCTCGACCCTCGAGGCCTCCATGGACATCGCCTCCATGTGCGCCACCTCCACCAAGGTGTTCGTGCTCGAGGTCATGGGTCGCCACGCCGGCTGGATCGCCGGCGCCGGTGGCCTGGCCGGCCAGGGCGAGGGTGAGCCACCCCACCTGGTGATCTTCCCCGAGATTCCCTTCGACCGTCGCCAGGTGATGGAGCGTGTGGAATACGCGGTCAAGAACTACGGCTACTGCGTGATCGTGGTTTCCGAGGGCGCACGCTACGAGGACGGCACCTTCCTCGCCGACTCGGGTAACACCGACGCCTTCGGACACCGCCAGCTCGGCGGCGTGGCCCCGACCCTGGCCGGCATGGTCAAGCAGGACCTGGGCTACAAGTACCACTGGGCGGTTGCCGACTACCTGCAGCGCGCCGCGCGCCACCTTGGCGCCAAGACCGACGTCGAGCAGGCCTACGCGGTCGGCGTCAAGGCGGTGGAACTGGCGCTCGAGGGGCACAACGCCCAGATGCCGGCGATCAAGCGCGTCAGCGACAACCCCTACCGCTGGGAGATCGAGGCGGCACCGCTGGCCGATGTGGCCAACCGTGAGAAGTTCATGCCGCGCGAGTACATCCGCGAGGATGGCTTCGGCATCAGCGACGCCGGCCGTGCCTACCTGGCACCGCTGATCCAGGGCGAGGACTTCCCTCCCTTCGAGAACGGCCTGCCGAAGATGGCGCGCCTCAAGCTCGCGCGGGTGGAAAAGCGTCTGCCGGCATTCAGCCTGTAACTCAGTCTGTAGCATAGACGCACCACAGCTCGCTGCGGCCCGGCGCTGCATCACGCACGCCCCGCGACCGAGACGCAGCCGACGCGACGCTGGCATTAAAAAAGCCCCGAGGCCTGGCCTCGGGGCTTTTCGTTTGACGCCGCAGGATGTGTCAGGAAGACCGGCTGGCCCCGCCACGGATCACCAAAGCCCCAGGCCTTCTCCGATACACCGACGAGCGCAGGCACTTTTCAGACAAGCCCTAGGCGCTGTCCGAAAAGTCGACGAGCGAAGGTTAGACAAGGCAAAAATCGGTGAGACAGCGCAGTTTACAGGGTGTAAATGAGCATTTTGACCGGGCTGGCGCACCAGCCGATTTTTAACGCCGTATTACCGAGTGCAGGCACTTTTCAGACAAGCCCTAGCGTAGCCACCAGGACAGGATCAACAACACCAGCAACAACCCGGCGATGGCCTGCCACAGGTTGGCGGGTTCCTTCCAGGCACGGATCGAACGACTGGGGGCTTCAGACACCTGCTGGCGACCGGGCCGCACGCTATAGAGAAATTCCGACAGGCGCCGAAAACGCAGCGATCGCTGCGGGTCCAGGGCGCGTTTTAAGGCCTCGTCGAGCTCCGCGCTGACGTCTGGCCGGTAATGACGCACGCTGCGATAGCTCAGCTGCTCGAGATCGGTATGACTGCGCAGCTGATGGGTCGGCACCGCGTAGGGCAGACGTCCGCTGATCAACCAGTACACCGTGGAGGCCAGGGCGTACTGGTCACTGCGCCGGCCGACCTCGTCATCAAGGGCATACTCAGGCGCACTGTGTTCATTGAGCCCCACCTGGGCCACCAGCCGGCGGGAGCGGCGGTGCCCGTCGACATCGCGCAGATGGCAGGCGCTGAAGTCGGTCAGTACCACGCGCCCCTGATCATCGATCAAGACGTTGTCTGGATGGACCTGCTGGTGAATCAGGTCACGGTGATGCAACGCCTGCAGCGCCTTGCCCAGCTGCAGCGCGATGTCGAGTCGTTGACCGAGACTGGCACGCGGATAGCGCGCGACCCACTCGCTCAAGGTCATGCCATCGACGTAACGCATCAGGTAATAGAGATGACGGCGGGACCGGGAAGGCTCGACCACGCTGACCACGAAGGGCGAGTGAACCCTCTCCACCACCCACTGTTGCAGCAGGAAGTGCTCCAGGTAGGCGTTTCGATTCGACAGCTCAGGACTTGGCGCCTTGAGCACACAGACCCGCTCGGTATCCACATCGCGCACCCGGTAGACCCGTGAGTGGGCGGTGCGTGACATCACCGCTTCCACCACCAGTCCGTCGATCTGGTCACCCACCGCAAGCTCGGGGGGAATCGGCAGATCCCCGTACAGCCGACTGGGAGCGTCGCTGGCCGCATCAGGCAGTTCATCCACCCTGACCAGTTGAAAGCAGAAGGGGTCACTGCCGTAGCCCCGCTCACGAGCCCTGGAGCTTGCCGCCTCGGCCAGGCGCTCACAGGCCGCGTCCAGGTCACTGGCATCTTCGCGAATCAGCCGCACATAGTCGGAGGGCATCAGGGTCCCACGCACCCCCTGGGTGGTGAACAGAAAGATGTCCCCCTGCTTCAGCGGCCACTCCGAATAGTCGATGTCGATGCCGACATCCATGCCCAGCGCCCTGGCCGGGTAGCGATAGCCCCCCAGGTCGGTGACGTGGTCGCGGCTCAACTGCTCGAACTCGGCTCCCCGAAGCCGAAACACTAGGGTGTCACCTACATGAAAGAGGTGCGCACAACGGTCCTTGAACACCACCGTCGACAACGACGACACATAGCTGCCGTCCTCCATCTGGCGGGTCATGCCATGACACCAAGCGTTGAGCGCACGCATCACTCGCTGGGCCGACGCCTTGATGGTCCAGTGCGCCGGAGTCGCGTAGTAGTCGTTGAGAAATCCACGCACGCTGAGATCTCCCGCCTGCTTGGCCAGGGCATGGCCTGAGGCTGAATCGCTGATCAGCGCGCAGGCGCCCTTGGGCTCGCCCTCTTCCGGCAGGCGCACCGACATCGAACTGCGCTGCCGATGGCGTTCGGGCGCCACAAAGGCTTGCCCATAACTCAGAGCGAGACGTGCGGTGGCCAAGATCACCTCCTGTGACTCCAGCGTTGATGACGCGACAAGACGTGGGCCAGGGGGCCGACGCCTTCACCGGCGGTATGATACACACCGAATCCCTGATATGCCTGACAAGTCGCCTTTGGCTTTGTTTACTGTGCTTTAGTGGCACCTCACCCCGGCGTCTCGTCCCATGGTTGTCTTGCGCGCCTTGTTGCAGCGCGTCAAGATACGCCCACCATATTGGTAATCCCGTCACGGGGTTCGTATAATCCGACGGATTTTTTTCCGCCGCCCAGGCGGACATCCGCCCAACGAAGGACGCGAGCATGAACTTCGACAACATCCCCGCCGGCAAGGAACTCCCCAACGACCTCTTCGTCGCCATCGAGATTCCCGCCAATCACGCCCCGGTGAAGTACGAAATTGACAAGGACATGGGTGCCCTGCTCGTCGACCGCTTCATGGCGACGCCGATGTTCTACCCGGCCAACTACGGCTTCATTCCGCACACCCTGGCAGACGACGGCGACCCCCTGGACGCCCTGGTGGTCACCCCCTACCCCGTCGCACCCGGCAGTGTCATCCGCGCCCGTCCGGTGGGCATCCTCAACATGACCGACGAAGCCGGCGAAGACGCCAAGCTGGTGTGCGTCCCGCACCCCAAGCTGTCCAGCCTCTACGACGATGTTCAGGAGGTCACCGATCTGCCCGAGCTGCTGCGTCAGCAGATCGCCCACTTCTTCGAGAACTACAAGGATCTCGAGAAGGGCAAGTGGGTCAAGGTGGAATCCTGGGAAGGTGTCGAGGCCGCCCGCAAGGCCATCGAAAAGTCCGCCGCCGCCTACACCAAGGCCTGAGCCTCGGCGCAGACGCGCCAGCGACGGTTGCTTCCCCAGGCCACGCCTGGTCCTGGGGAAGCGTCAAAAAAAGCCGCCCGGATTCGGGCGGCTTTAATGAGATGGTCAGCCTGACCTCGAAGCCCAGCAGGCTATGCTTGCTGGGCTTCTTCTTTTCAGAGGACCACGCTCATGACCGCTCCCGCCATCATCGGTATCGACCTGGGCAAACGCAGC
>NZ_PYVV01000060.1:0-445 GCF_003056325.1 Halomonas sp. BN3-1
TCGGTGCCCGGGGCGTCGCCGGGTCCGCCGGCGATCCCCTTGGGCAGGCCGTCCTCGTCGAGCAGACCCTGGGGCGTCAGCGTCGCCGGATCGCCGTCACTGTCCGGCGTGGTCGGGGTGTCATCGGTGGCTGGCGGATAGCTCGCGGTGGTGCTGTCGCCATCACCGTCGGTGATGGTGATCTCGAAACCAGGCACCTTGGCGGGCGAGCCGTCGCCCGGCTCATCAGGGGTAAAGGTCCAGGTATTGTCCGGCTTGACCACCAGGGTGCCGCCATCGGTGTCGATCGGCGTGTCCAGCGGGTATTCGGTGTCATCGCCGGGCAGGGTCACCACAATCTCGGCCTGCTCATCACCACCGCCATCCTGGACCCAGGTGCCGCTCAGACTGCCGTCCTCGTTGGGTGCCTCGGGGCCCTCGATGGTCACCGTCGGCATATCATCGT
>NZ_PYVV01000061.1:0-386 GCF_003056325.1 Halomonas sp. BN3-1
AGGCTTAGACAGCTAGGAGGTTGGCTTAGAAGCAGCCATCCTTTAAAGAAAGCGTAATAGCTCACTAGTCGAGTCGGCCTGCGCGGAAGATGTAACGGGGCTCAAACCAGGTACCGAAGCTACGGGTGTGTTCGCATCACTTAAGGTGATTCGATAGTGTCAGTTCGCTGCCATCGCGAAGCGATGGCAAAGCGCTTCCCGAACGTTGAGTCGGGCAGGGCAAGGTGAACGGCCTGAGTCATTTTAAGGATGCGAACACGCGGTAGAGGAGCGTCGTGTAAGCCGATGAAGGTGTGTTGAGAAGCATGCTGGAGGTATCACGAGTGCGAATGCTGACATGAGTAACGACAAGGGGAGTGAAAAACTCCCCCGCCGGAAGACCAAGG
>NZ_PYVV01000062.1:0-382 GCF_003056325.1 Halomonas sp. BN3-1
ATTGCCATAGCGACAGCGGTTGACCCAGTCTTCGACGCCGGCCACAAGACGAGAGAGCTTAAGATGTCTATAGGTGATGGGAAGAAATAGCTATAGATCCGAAGGCTAGCCTTTTTGCTCGAATTCAGGTGCTTGAGATTGGGATAGAAAGCTAGAATTGTATAGTGATTCATCAAAAAAGAAATCACGTGTTTGTTGCATTATTTGAAACTGCCGTCCGGTTGGTATTCCAGTCCGTAGTAGCTCGGTACAAAAATGCCATGCTCCTCCTGCCAGGCTCTAGAGAGCTCGATGGCTTGCCGTATTTGATCCGGCGTCATCTGCTCGGCAAGCCGTCGTTTATCAGGCGCTCCGGCAGGGTCCCGGAGGTCATAGTACTTGT
>NZ_PYVV01000063.1:0-381 GCF_003056325.1 Halomonas sp. BN3-1
CGGACTGGTGGAGCAAGATATCCAGCAGGCGAGAATATGGTTCACCCGTGCAGCCGAACAGGGCGACGCCGAATCAGCCTCACAGCTTGCCGGCATCTATCGTAAAGGCCTCGGCGTGCCCAAGGATGAGCGAGCAGCCTTCGAGTGGTTAAAGCGTGCCGAAAATATGCCATTCGATGGACGTATTAGTCATGGCGGCCTTGCAGTGTACTACGAAGAAGGCATCGGTACCGAGGTCGATTTAGTCCAGGCCTACAAGTACTATGACCTCCGGGACCCTGCCGGAGCGCCTGATAAACGACGGCTTGCCGAGCAGATGACGCCGGATCAAATACGGCAAGCCATCGAGCTCTCTAGAGCCTGGCAGGAGGAGCATGGCAT
>NZ_PYVV01000065.1:0-351 GCF_003056325.1 Halomonas sp. BN3-1
AAACCAAGCCGCTGGGCGTCGGTGCTACCGATACCGTGACCTTCAAGCTCGCCGAAGGCACCCTGACCGTCACTGGTGACGGCAACTGGACCTTCGAGGCCAAGGACAACCTCGACCAGGGCAACAGCCCGTCGATCGACTTCACCATCACCACCGAAGACAGCGATGGCGATACCGCCACCGATAGCCACACCGTCACCATTACCGACGGCACGGGCCCGAGTGTTTCGGTCACCGACAGCGATCCGGCCTCGACCCAGGCCAGCCTGGCACTGGATGACGCCGAGACCGAAGGAGCCGCCTCGGATACCGACGTGGCGAGCCTGACCTTTACCGCCGGCAGCGACGCCA
>NZ_PYVV01000066.1:0-341 GCF_003056325.1 Halomonas sp. BN3-1
ACCGTATGCGCTTCATCGCTTGACCATATAACCCCAAAGGGTCTGTCAATCGATGATGTCACGACAATTGCCGGATACGCTTGAAACGCATCTTACTTTGTCAGCATGATATACATTGTTAAAGAGCATTAGAGCACAAAACTCTAAGCTGGCGGCTTGTGGCTTGCTAATGAAGCACAAACGTCCAACTTAAAGTTCCGTTAACCGCTCTATCGATCAGGTAATTCATTGTGAGCACTTACCGACAGTCAGATGACGTGTCGTTTAAGGAGGTGATCCAGCCGCAGGTTCCCCTACGGCTACCTTGTTACGACTTCACCCCAGTCATGAACCACACCGTG
>NZ_PYVV01000067.1:0-311 GCF_003056325.1 Halomonas sp. BN3-1
CCGGCACCCTTGACCGCTTCGGCGGCGGCCTCGACGAAGCCGTCGAGCGCCTCGCCCTTGACCGCGATCACCAGCCCCGGGTTGGTGCAGAACTGGCCGGCCCCCATGGTCAGCGAGCCGACGAAGGCCTCGCCCAGCTCCTTGCCACGGGCCTTGAGCGCCTCGGGCAGCAGGAACACCGGATTGATCGAGCTCATCTCGGCGTACACCGGGATCGGCTCGGGACGCGCCTGGGCGGTCTTCATCAGGGCGGTGCCACCGCTGCGCGAGCCGGTGAAGCCCACCGCCTTGATCCGCGCGTCGCTGACCAG
>NZ_PYVV01000068.1:0-309 GCF_003056325.1 Halomonas sp. BN3-1
AATTCGACTGTCACCGAAGTGCGGCAAAGACAGCAACGGCAATACACACATTACGCATCGTTCACCTCTCACTGTTTTATAATAAAACGCCCGTTCCCGGACGAACCTCTGTAACACACTCAGACCACGCTGATGCCCAGCGCCTGTTTCTTAATCACCATAACCTGCACATCGCTGGCAAACGTATACGGCGGAATATCTGCCGAATGCCGTGTGGACGTAAGCGTGAACGTCAGGATCACGTTTCCCCGACCCGCTGGCATGTCAACAATACGGGAGAACACCTGTCCCTTCAGTAGAAGGGGAATT
>NZ_PYVV01000069.1:0-304 GCF_003056325.1 Halomonas sp. BN3-1
GTTTCGGTCACCGACAGCGATCCGGCCTCGACCCAGGCCAGCCTGGCACTGGATGACGCCGAGACCGAAGGAGCCGCCTCGGATACCGACGTGGCGAGCCTGACCTTTACCGCCGGCAGCGACGCCATCACCTCGATCGGCTTTGGCAATATCGGTGCCGATGACAGCGTCACGGGGATCAGCGTCCAGGGCCTGGCGGCTGGTGAGTCCTTGGTCTGGAGCGCAAACGACGCCGGTGAGCTGGAAGGGCGTACCGAGGCCGGCGGTGACGCCGTCCTGACCCTGACCCTGAGTCCGGCGGTTG